>NZ_JBXUOW010000037.1:0-57670 GCF_057196645.1 Micromonospora sp. ATLC16 | reverse complement strand
ACCTGATCCGGGTCGGCCACCAACTCCAGAGTCGATCCCGGCGCACCCGGCTGTTTACCCCGCCGCCTACCGCTGCTCTTGCTCTTGCCCGACTGCGGGAGCGGCCTCGCCAGCCCATCGGACGACGGCGGTTTGGACGAGTTCGACGAGTTCAACCCCAGCCGACGCCGAAGTTCCGCGTTCTCGGCTTCCAGTCGATCCACCCGATCCCGCAGCTCAACCAGCATCGCCAACAGATCCTCGTACGAGGGCGGGACCTGCGGGACGGACGACACACCACGATCATGCCAGCCAATCAACCAAACTGGACGACCGGCCACCGGCTCACATCAAGCTGAATACGTACCCTGCGTCCCGAGGAGGCAATGATGTCCTTGACCTTCGTCGTAGGCACCGGTCGGTGCGGCTCGACGATTCTGAGCAAGGCATTGCACACCCACCCCGATATCCTGAGCCTGAGCGAGTTCTTCGCCTCGCTGCGGAACCGCGCCTTCCCGGACGGGGCGATCGACGGGCAAAGTTTCTGGCAGATGCTCAGCGCGCCGGATCCGGCGATCGACGCCATGATCCGCAATGGACTGCGCACCCCTGAGCAGGAGTACCCGTACGACACCGGGCGGTTCGGCCAGCACCCCGGTGTACCGGCCATCTGCAACATGACGCTGCCGGGGCTCACCGACGATCCGGACGGGCTCTACGACGAACTCGCCGCCGAGCTGCCGAGCTGGCCGCGCCGGCCGGTGGTGGGACACTACCGCGACCTGTTCGACTGGCTCGCCCGCCGCTTCGGCCGCCGGATCACCGTCGAACGCTCCGGCACCTCGCTGCTCTACGTACACCGTTTGCGGGCGATGTTTCCCGAGGCCCGCTTCGTGCACATCTTCCGCGACGGTGCCGACTGTGCGCTCTCGATGAGCCGGCACGTCGGGTTCCGCATGATCATGCTGCCCCGGGCCGCGGCCCGGATCGTCGGGGTACCGGTGCCGGGTCTGATCAAGAACTACCTCACCCGGCTTCCCGAGGACTACCAGCGGTTCTTCCGGCGGGACTTCAGCTCCGAGTTCATCATGGGTGCCGACCTGCCGCTGCGCGACTTCGGCGAGTTCTGGTCCTCGATGATCGAGCACGGTGTGCGGGTGCTGTCCGAGATGGATCCGGCGGACCGGCTCGACCTGCGCTAAGAGCAGGTGGTCGCCGACCCCACCGCCCAGCTCGCCACCCTGGCCAGCTTCCTCGGCGTAGCCGCCGACCAGCGGTGGCTGAGCCGAGCCGGTGGTCTGATCAACAGCTCCCGCACCGGGGCCGCGCAGCGGCTTGATCCGCCGGCCCGGGAGGAACTCCTGCTCGCCTGTGCCCCCGGCGAGCAGGCGTTGCGGTCGGCCTGACCGGCGTCACCGATGCCCCGGCCGCACGAGTCCCGCCTCGTACGCGGCGATCACCAACTGGGCCCTGTCCCTCGCGTCCAACTTGCCGAGCAGCCGTCCGATGTGCGTCTTCACCGTGCCCAACGCGACGTGCAGAGTTTCGGCGATCTCCGTGTTGGACATGCCGCGTGCGACAAGGGTCAGCACCTCGCGCTCCCGTTGGGTGACCACCTCCAGGTTCTCCCTCGACCCGGGCGTCGGCTGGGCCTGCCGGGTGAACGTGGCGATCAGCCGTCGAGTGATCCGTGGCGACAGCAGCGCCTCGCCGGAGGCGACCACCTTGATGCCGGCCAGCAGGTCGGCGGCGGTGGTGTCCTTGACCAGGAACCCGCTCGCCCCGGCCTGCAACGCCGTGTACACGTACTCGTCCAGGTCGAAGGTGGTCAGGATGAGTACCCGCACCGACGCGGTCTCCGGGGCGGCACAGATCTGTCGGGTCGCCTCGATGCCGTCCAACTCGGGCATCCGGATGTCCATCAGCACTACGTCCGGCCGATGCTGCCGGGTCATCCGGACCGCCTCGGCGCCGGTGCCGACCCCGCCCACCGTCACGAATCCCGGCGTGACGTCCAGCAACGCCCGGAAGCTGTCCCGCAGCAGCGCGTGGTCGTCGGCGATGAGCACGCCGATTTCCGATCCGGATGGCGAGGTAGGGGCGGACGGGGCATCGGTCATGCGCTCTCCTCCGTGGCGTCGTACGGGATCTCGGCGGCCAGCCGGAAGCCTCCCCGGGGAAGCGGTCCGGCGGAGAGAGTTCCGCCGTACATGCTCACACGTTCCCGCATGCCGATCAGGCCCTGCCCGCCGCCGGCACGCCGGCCGGTGGACCGGTGCGCCCGGCCGTCGTCGACCACCTCGATCCGCACCCCGTCGTCCCCGGCGCGCACACTCACCCGGACGTGCGTGGCCTGCGCGTGCTTTATCACATTGGTAAGCGCCTCCTGCACGATCCGGTAGACCGTCAGGTCGACCGCCTTGGGTAGCTCGTCCGGACTGTGCACGTCCAACTGCACCCGCAGCCCCGCCGAACGCAGCCGATCGGCCAGGTCGGGCAGGTCGGCGGTGCCCGGCGCCGGGCTCAGTTCGGCGACCGGGCCGGAGTCCGAGCGCAGCACCCCGAGCAGCCGGCGGATCTCGGTGAGCGCCGCCCGGCTGGTGTGCTCGATGGTGCCCAGCGCGGCACGCGCCTCCTCGGGGCGCTCCGTGGCGATGTGGTTGGCCACGGTCGCCTTCACTGCGATCAGGCTCATGCTGTGCCCGATGATGTCGTGCAGTTCCCGGGCGATCCGCAGCCGCTCCTCGTCCACCGCGTCCCGGGCCATCCGACGGACGAAATCCGCCCGCACCATCCGCCGCCACCGAGCCAACCGGCCGGCGACCCAGGCCGCACCGAGGATCACCGCCACCATCCCCAGGTCGACCGGCCACCAGAGCGGCACCTCACTTGCCGCATTCTCGGCGGACGACGCTTCGTACAGGTCGTAGAACCAGGGGATCGTCACGAGCGCGGCGACCAGGCTCCCGGCCAGCGACAGCGTCGACACCACCGGCCCGTGCGCGGTGGCCACGGTGTACAGCGCGAGCGCGACGGAGGCGTACGTCACCCAGATCACCCCGGCACCGGCGACACCGAACGCGGTCGCCGTTGCTGCCACCGCCGCCACCCAGCAGAGCACCGGCAGCGGACGGCGGCGTCGTACCGCCAGCGGCAGCCCGACCGCGGCCCCGACCAGCCAGGCGACCCAGGCCGGCCCGCCGAACGCCCGGCCGGGCGGATCGAGCGGGGCGGCGGCGGCAATGTAAGCCAGCAGGACGCTGACCGCGATGTCGACGACGGCGCGCGTTCGCGATCCGTTGGGCCAGGCGAAGCTCCCGGATATCTCGGAAGGCACCCCACGACGCTATACCGGACGGCGTCGCCGCGCGTACGTCACAGGTCCGAGATGGATTTCCGACCGTGGTCGGACGCGCCGGCAGGCTCCGGTTGGGAGAGTTTCGGGTGAGCGAGCCAAGCGGATCGAGAGCCCGGGACCCACCCGTCCCGCAGCAGCTTCCCGACGCTCGGTCCCCCGTGCGAGCTCGGGGAGCAGCGGGGGCCACCGCCCGGGGGGTGGCCCCCGACTGGACCGTGGTTCCGTCGTGGTCGCGGCGGCGCCGGGGTGGGCACCGCGTCGTCCGGGTGGGTAAGACGTTTCGCGGCGAGCGACGCACCAATTGGATTCCTATCGGCGTCGGTATCTGGCGATGATTTCTCGTTTATAGGTCAGATATCGATGCCCCCGACATGATGAGCCCTGTGTCGTGAAGCGATCGGCCTGGCGACAGGCTGTCGCGCTTCGGCGTTAAGACAGAATGGGGATCATCACGTGACCTCTCACTTTCCGGGATCACCACACGCACCCGACCTGACCCTCGGCGCACTGTTGCGCGACCAACTCGCGGACCTGTTGCGGGCGGTCGGTGCCAGCGCCCAGTACGACTCCGGGATACGACTGCTCGAAACGTTCCTCGGCGACAACGTCGGGTGCCGGGTGACTGCCTCGCCGGCCTGGCCCTCGGACGTCGCCGACGACCACTCACCGGTGGAGTGGTCGGTGGCGTTCGAGCCGAACCGGCCACCGACGGTCCGCATCCTTCTCGAACCCGTCGCGGCCCGTCCGTCCCACCGGGCGAACGCACGGTACGCGCTGAGCCGCCTGGACCGGCTCCCCGGGCATCGTGGACTCGCAACGGACCGGCTGCGCTCCCTGGGCGACCTCTTCTTTCCCCAGGACGCCACCGGGCTCTTCGCGCTGTGGTACTCGATCGTGCTACGGGACACCACGCCGGAGGTGAAGGCGTACCTCAACCCGGCGGCGGCCGGCCCGGCCCACAGCACCGAACTGGTCCGTGAGGCACTGCAGCGCCTCGGCTTCGGCGGGGGCTTCCGGGTGCTTGAGGAGGCCGGCCTGACCCGCGGACCGGGGCTGGACAACTGCGCCTACTTCGCCCTCGATCTCAACGACGGGCCGGACGCTCGGGTCAAGGTCTACCTCACGCACCGGATGGCCGGCGCCGACGACGTCGTCCGGGCGGCCAAGGCGGTGCCGGGACTCGACCTGGACGAGGTACGGGAGTTCTGCCGGCTCGCCGGGGACCCCGCCGACCAGCACCGGCGTCGGCCGTTGATGTCCAGTTACTCCTTCCTGTCCCGCCGCCGGGACCGGCCGAGCGGATACTCGCTGTATGTGCCGGTGCGCGACTACGTGGCCGACGACCGGGAGGCCCGCGACCGCGCCCTCGGGGTGCTGCGGCACTTCGGGTACGACCCGACGAGCTGCGACGACGCCATCGCCGCGGTCGCCCGGCGGCCGCTCGAACAGGGGCGGGGCCTCATCTCCCACCTCTCCCTGCGGATGGGGATCCCCCGTCCCGGTGTGACCGTGTACCTGTCCACAGAGGTCTACGGCAGCCAGCCCGTACGGGGCGGCCGGTCCGGAGCCCTCGCCCTGGCTCGGCCCGAGGAGTGAGCGTGCAGACCCTACCCGTAGCAGACCAGGAGTCCACCGAGTCCGTTGTCCTCTGTGCCCCGGACGGCTCGGCCGCCGGCCAGATGCTCAAGCGGGACGTGCACCATGCCGACACGCCGTTGCATCTGGCGTTCTCGTGCTACGTGTTCGACGCCTCGGAGCGGCTGCTGGTGACCTGGCGGGCGCTGACCAAGAAGACCTGGCCGGGGGTGCGGACGAACACCTGCTGCGGTCATCCGGGACCGGGGGAGCCCATGCGGGACGCCGTCGTACGGCGGCTACGCGAGGAACTGGGGGTGACGGTACAGCGGCTTGACCTCGTACTGCCCCGGTTCCGGTATCGGGCGGTGATGGCCGACGGAATGGTGGAGAACGAACTCTGCCCGGTCTATCGGGCGTACGCCGACGCCGCCGAGGTGCTGGCCATCAACCCGGCGGAGGTGGACTCGGCCCGGTGGTACCCGTGGCAGGAGTACGCGGCCGACGCGTTGGCCCGGCCGGAATCGATCTCACCGTGGTCGACGTTGCAGGTCGCGGAGCTGGTCGGGCTCGGGGCCGACCCGGCGGGCTGGCCGGTTCGGGACGACGCGGAGTTGCCAGCGGCGGCGGTCGCATGACCACACCGGCGCGTGCGGTCCCCGCCCTGCGGGGATCGGCACGCGCTGGTGTCCTGCCGGGGACCGGGCCGCGCTCACCCCGGTTCGGTTCGGTGCGGGCGGCCGGGTCGGTGCTCGGGGCGAACCAGGGGCCGGGACGCCGACCGCGCCCGATCGTCTGCCCCGGCCGGCGGCTCCAGCCGGCACGGCGGACCTGACCTGGGTTCGCCAGGTCGAGGTAGGCCGCCGAGGCCGTCCTGCCGGACGATGTACCGGTGCCCCGTCGCCGCGCCGGGCCTCGTGGCCGTCCCGGCGGAGGCTCTCGGGTGGCCGGGCAGCCGGCGGCGCTCGCCGGTGTCCTAGTCGTTGGGCTGAAGCGGACGACACCATGGCGACCTGCCGGCCGAGCCCGAGCCAGGCCGTCCGACCGGTTCCGATCCCACCGGCGTCGGCGGGTGTTGTTGGGGTGCCGACAACTCGACCGGCATCCCAGGCAGGGTCGGCAGCTCCGACAGCGCCGGCAGTTCCGGAGGGGTCTGCGGTTTCGGCTGGGCGGGCCGACGTCGGGTGTGCCGCGCCGGTCTGGCCGCGTACCGGTTCCTGTGGGGTGATCCGGCCCGGCGGCCGTCCGGCGCGCGACGGGCAGCCCGGCGCCCTTGGCTGGCCCTGGCGGTTTTGGCTGTTCCGGCCGGGTCGCCGGGCGGGCCGGCGTGGCACGACCGGTCGCAGCGGATTGTCTGCCGTGGGGTGTGCGCCGGCCGGGATCGCGCCGGCGCGGGCGGGCACCGGGGTGGCTATGGGCGTCGCGCCGCCGTCCGGTGCCGCCGCGCCGGGTGTGGTCGCCACCGGCACGTTGTTCGGTGCCGGTGGATGCCGTGGCAGGTCGCCGGTCAGTATCGCCTGGTACGCGTTGCGTAGCGTCGGCCCCGGGTCCGTCCCGTACTCGTCGGCGAGCAGCCGGCGACCCTCCTGGTACGTCGCGAACGCCTGGGCCTGCCGGTCCGACCGGTACAGCGCGGTCATCAGCTGTGCCCGGATCCGCTCCCGCATCGGGTACGCGCTGACCAGGCCGATGAGTTCCGAGATGAGCCGGGCGTGCCGGCCGAGCGCCAGTTCGGCCTCGATCCGGTTCTCCAGCGCGTCGATGCGCTCCTCGTCGAGGCGGGGGCACGCGGCATCCGCGAGCACCTTCGTCACACCGGTCAACGTGGGGCCCTGCCAGAGCGCCAGGGCGGCGTCGAGGAGTTCGGCGGCCCGCTCGTGGCGGTGCTCGGCCAGCGCGACCCGACCAGCCTGGGACAGCCGGAGGAAGTCCTGGTAGTCGAAGCTGGCCGAGCCGATCTCCAGCAGGTACCCGAAACCCCGCCGGGTGATTTCGGCAGTGCGATCGAACTGGCGCCGCAGGCGCGACGCGGCCGTGTAGATCTGGGCCTGCTGGGTGTCCGGGATGTCGTCGCCCCAGAGCACCCTGCTGAGCTGGTGGTCGGTCAGCACGTGCCCCTTGGCCAGCAGGAGGGCGGCCAGCAGGGTCTTCTGCTTAGTGCCGTTCAACGGCACCTCGTGCCCGTCCCGTCGTAGTTCGACGGGCCCAAGGATACGAAATTCCACTGCAATGTCACCCCGTGGCAGCGTGTTCGCCGACAGTGCCGCGCCCTTCCGGTCCAGCGTCGGGTCTGCGGCGGCTAGCTCGCGGACAGGTCTCCGGCGTCGCCGGCCAGCTCGCGGGCGACGCTCATCACGTACCGGCCGTAGTCCGAGTTGGGCATTGCGGCGCCCAGCGCGTGGCAGGCGTCGGCGTCGATGAAACCCATCCGCAGGGCCAGCTCCTCCAGGCAGGCGATCCGTACCCCCTGCCGTTCCTCAAGCGTGCGTACGTACTGACCAGCCTGGAGTAGCGACTCGAAGGTGCCGGTGTCGAGCCAGGCGAACCCTCGGCCGAGGTCGATCAGCTTCGCCCGCCCCTGGCGCAGGTACGCGGCGTTCACCTCCGAGATCTCCAGCTCGCCCCGAGCCGAGGGCCGGATGTTCTTGGCGATGTCCACCACCTCGTTGTCGTACAGGTAGAGCCCGGTGATCGCCCGATTCGACCGGGGGCGGTCCGGCTTCTCCTCGATCGCCACCAGCCGGCCGTCGGCGTCGGTCACCCCGACGCCGTACCGCTCCGGATCCTGCACCCGGTAGCCGAAGAGCGTGCAGCCGTCCACCTGGCTGACCTCCCGCTGGAGCAGTCGGGAGAACGCCGTGCCGTGGAAGATGTTGTCGCCGAGGATCAGCGCGCAGGAGTCCTGACCGATGTGGTCGGCACCGAGCACCAGCGCCTCGGCGATGCCCCGTGGCTGCGGCTGCTCGGCGTAGGAGATGTGCAGCCCCAGGTGCGCGCCGTCGCCGAGCAGGGTACGGAACAGCGGCTGGTCGACGGGGCGGGTGATCACCAGGATGTCCTGGACGCCCGCGGCCATCAGCACCGAGATCGGATAGTAGATCATTGGTTTGTCGCCGACCGGCAGGAGCTGTTTCGACACCGGAATGGTGATCGGGTGCAGCCGGGTGCCGGTTCCACCGGCCAGGACGATGCCCTTCACTTCACCACTCCTTCGTCGACCGCGGGGCGGCGCACCGCGTACTCCTTGATCCGCGCCACGGTCTGGGCCTGCCGCAACGACCCGGCCGAGATCTCGGGCAGCAGGTCGCCGCTCGCCACCGCGCCGGTGAACAGGACGACGACGTTGCGGAACTGGTCGTCGGCGGGCAAGGTGATCTCCTCTCGGCGGTCCTGTCGGTCGATCCGGACCACCGGCGCCAGGCTGGACGGTGGGGTGAAGGCGCGGTCCAGCAGCAGCCGGCCGGTGCTGCCGACGAGTTCGTAACAGCTCCGGTACGAGTGCTCCATCCCGAACTGCAACTGAGCCGGCACACCCTCGGCGGTGTGCAGCAGCACGCCGCCGGAGAGCACCGCCCCGCCCACCGGGTCGACCCGGAGCACGGCACCGGTGACCGCCACCTCTCCGGGCAGGTAGTGCAGGGCGGCCCGGACCGGGTAGACGCCGATGTCGTCGAGTGCCCCGCCGCCGACCTCCGGCTGGTAGCGGATGTCCCCGGCCGGCTTGAGTGGGATGGTGAAGGTGCTGACGAAACCGCGCAGCTCCCCGATCACCCCGTCGGCGACCATGCGGGCCACTGCGGCGTGCTGGGAGTGCCGCAGGAACATGAAGTTCTCGTAGAGCACCAGGCCCCGGTGCCGGGCCAGCTCGAACAGCTCCCGTGTCCGGTTCAGGTCGGTGGTGAGCGGCTTCTCGGCGAGTACGTGCTTTCCGGCGTGCAGCGCTCGGGCGATCCACTCGGCGTGCAGGGCGGCCGGCAGCGGCAGGTACACCGCGTCCACGTCGTCCCGGTCGAGAAGCCGGTCGTACCCCTGCACCGGACTGCCCCCGAACCGCTTGGTGACCGTTTCGGCCTTGCCCTGGTCCCGGCTGGCGATCGCGGTGACCACGGCCGACTCCTCGGCCGCCAGCGCGGGCAGCATCCGGCGGAGCGCGATGTCGGCGCATCCCATGATTCCGAAGCGCAGCGGGGAGCCCGTGGCGGCCATCAGTACCCCGCCGATCCGTTCAGGGTGTGCACCCCGGCCAGTACGCTGCGCAGCTCCACGTTCAGGTAGTTGTAGTGCCGCAGCAGGCCGGACAACTGGTGCAGGGTCATCCACCGGTGGTAGCGCCCGGGTGCGGTGGCGAAGTCCGGGTCGGCTTCCAGGACCATGTACCGGTTGTGTGCGTGGTAGAAGCGCCCACCCTCCTCCGAGAGCATCACGTCGTACCGGATCCGGTGGGGATCGGCCGCCAGCACGTGATCCAGGAAGGGCGGGCGGAACGGTGCCGGTACTCCGACGTAGTTGCCCGGTTGGCAGTTCACCGTCGGCGCCAGCTCGGCCACGTTTACCGCACCGGCGTCGATCCGGGCCTGCACGAGCGCGTGCAGTACGCCGTCGACCGGCTTGACGATAAGCGCCACCACGCCGGGCTCGACCGGTGCGATCAGCGGCTGGCTCCACGAGCGCACCTCCCGGTCGCCGGCCTGGACATGTACGCCGACCACCCGGAAGTACTTGCCCTCGGTGTGCGCGATCTCGTCGGGACGCCACCGCCAGCCGTGCTGCCGCACCGAGTGCAGCGACACCCGGCGTTGCACCAGACGGCGCCGTGCCCGGATGTCGGTAAGCCAGCTCAGCAGCTCCGGTGTCGGGGTCAACGGCCGGCCGCGCCCGCAGAGCGAGTCGCGCAGCAGGGCCTGGAACGGGTCGGCGGTCGGGGCCGGATCGGCCGGGCCGGGCGGCGGAACGCAGGCCAGTACCGTCCGGGCGTCCATGTTGACCAGGTAGTCGCGGCGGAGGAGCTGCCGTACCTGCCCCAGGGTCAGCCAACAGAAGCCGTCCCGCGCCTCCACCGGCTCGGTCGCCTCAACGATCATGTTGCGGTTTCGCTTGTGCAGGTACCAGGCGGTCTGTTCAGACTGCAACACGTCGACGACGGTGCGCCCGGCGCCCGGGTTGAGGAAGTGGCTCAGGTACGGCACCTCGCGCCCGCCGTGTACCCCGGTGTAGTTGCTCCAGGTGGCCTGCACGGTCGGTGAGAGTTGGATCCCGTTGACGTTGCCCGGCTCCATCTTCGCCTGCATCAGCAGGTGCGGTACGCCGTTGATCCGGCGTACCAGGATGCCGAGTACGCCGACCTCGGGCTGCACGATGATGGGTTGCCGCCAGTGCCCTGCCCAGGCCCGGTCGGTCCAGACGTCCAGCCCCTCGATGGAGAAGAACCGCCCGCTCTCGTGCACGAGGTTGCCGGTCTCCGGTTCACTCTGCCAGCCGGCCATCTCGGCCAGCGGTATCCGGGTGATCCGGTGCTGCTGGGTCCGGCCACGCTCGGCCAGCCAGGCGTCGAACTCAGGCATCGACAGGACCGGGCGGCCGAGGTGCGCCGCCGACGTCCCGAACAGGTCGTCGCGCGCGGCCGCGTCCAGATCAGGCGTGTCGATGAGCATCGGATCAGCCCTGCCCGGCGGCGGAACGCCCGGGACCGGCCAGCGCGCGGCACTCCGCGTAGCTGGGCAGCAGCCCGGCGTCCGCCGCCTCGGCCAGCGTAGGTGCGGCGGCGTCCTTGTCCGATCGCACCGGCGGCGCGGTCAGGTTCCACGGGATGCCGATCTCGGGGTCGAGTGCCTGCACGTCCACCATGGTCCCGGGCACGTATTCGGTGGAGCAGAGGTAGTTCATGCAGACGTCGTCGGTGAGGGCCAGGAAGGCGTGCCCCAGGCCCTCGGCCAGGTAGACCGCGAGGCCCGAGTCGGCGTCCTGCATCGTGGTCTCGTACCGGCCGTACGTCGGTGAACCGATCCGCATGTCCACCACGACGTCCAGGACGGCGCCCCGGACGCAGGTCACCAGCTTCGCCTGGCCGGGCGGGGTCAGGGTGCCGTGGATGCCCCGCAGGGTGTTGCGCCGGGAGACGGAGAAGTTCACCTGCCGTACCTCGAACCGCCGGCCGACCGCCTCGGCCAGCTCGTCCGAGCGCCACGCCTCGAAGAAGCTGCCCCGCCGGTCCTCGAGGTGCTCCGGTTGGAGCCGGTACATGTCCGGCAGCTCGGTCGGGATGATCTTCATGACCTGGTCTCCCGTCCGAGTGGACGGCCGGTCAGGTGCTGGGGCATGCGGTGAACCTCCGGAGTCCGTACGGCGGGGGCCGCCCCGCGACCGGCCGGATGGGCGGGCGGTCCGGGCGGAAGTGCGCGACGGGTTGTCGATATTCGCTGACGCCGATCGTCGATGCGGCGGTCGGCGCCGTTAATCGGGCGCCGCCGGCGCGGCAACGGCATCGGCTCCCGTCGACGGCGGATAAGGTTCTCGGTCCGCTTTCCGTCGTACGACGGCTCGTGATCATCCTTTCGGAAAAAGGACCTGTGACGGCGGTTATTAAGTCTCGTCCGAAATAGCTGTTTCGGTGCTGGGGTGACCGGGAAACTTCATCCATGCAAGACAAAGACCCAGCTCGTGGCCTCCCACACGCTAGCAGTGGGGGAAGTCGAGGTCATCCTGTTTCAGTGTGCGGTGAAAGACCCAGGACGATATTGTCGCCGTCCATCCCAATCATCGTCGGGCGCTCTGGCGGTTGTCTTTTCGGCTACTCAAAGATTGCTTGACCCTTCCATCGCCGCTCGTTACGGTGGCGCTGCCGAACGTCTAGGAATGGCATTGTCTTCCGGATGCGTTTCGCGCGCGTCAATGCGTACACGCGGCCAATCGATCCGGTCCGGCCACCGCGGGGGAGAGCACAGATGACAGTGGACGGCGACGGTGGCCCGACGGGGATCCGCGAGCTGCCGGAGGCGATCTCGGCAGTGCGCCGATGGGCGGCTCGCCGGCCGTCGTCGGACGCGCTGATCTGGGTCGAGGATCCCGGCGAAGGCCGCGACGAGCGGCTGAGCTACGTCGAACTGGACGAGCAGGCCCGCGCGGTGGCGGTCTGGCTGCGCCGGCACTGTCCGGTCGGCTCTCGGGTGCTGCTGCTGTACTCGCCGGTCCGGTTCGTGGTGGGCTTCCTCGGCTGCCTGTACGCCGGAATGGTCGCGGTGCCCGCCCCGCTGCCGGGGCGTTACCAACACGAGCAGCGCCGGGTAGGCGGCATCGCCGCCGACGCCGAGGTCGCGGCCGTGCTCACCGAGGCCGCGCACCTGGCCACCGTACGGGAGTTCGTCGCGACCGGCCCGCTGGCCGGGCTGGAGATCCTCGCCACCGACGGCGACGTCGGCGCCGGGTCGGACGACTGGGAACCGCCGCCGGTGCACGCCGGCACGCTCGCCCTGTTGCAGTACACCTCGGGGTCCACCGGCGACCCCAAGGGCGTCATGGTGAGCCACGGCAACCTGCTGGCCAACGCCGCCACCCTGCTGGAGACGCTGCGGGTGCCGTCGGACCTGCGGTTTGGTGGCTGGGCACCGCACTACCACGACATGGGGCTGATGGCGCAGACCCTGCCGGCGCTCTTCGCCGGCAGCACCTGTGTGCTGATGGAACCCGTCACCTTCCTCAAGCGCCCGCTGGCCTGGCTCACGATGATCGACAAGTACGACATCGGCTGGTCACCGGCGCCGAACTTCGCCTACGACTACTGCGTCGACCGGATCACCGATCGGCAGTTGTCCGGGCTCGACCTGCACCGCTGGCGGTACGCCGTCAACGGCTCCGAGCCGGTCCGGGTCGCCACGATGCGCTCCTTCGCCCGCCGGTTCGCGCCGGCCGGGTTCTCCGCCGACGCCTGTTGCCCCTGCTACGGCCTGGCCGAGGCGACCGTTTTCGTCTCGGGCTCACCGCCCCGGCCGCTCGGCGTCGCCCGGGTGGACGCCACACAGCTCGACAGCCACCGGTTCCAGCCGGCCACCGGCGACGTCGGCGTCCGGGAACTGCCCAGCAACGGCCCGGCCCCGGGGTACGACGTGCGGATCGTCGACCCCCGGACCGGGCAGGTGCTGGAGCCGGGCCGGGTCGGCGAGATCTGGCTGCGCGGGGTGAGCGTCACGGCGGGGTACTGGCGCCGGCCGCAGGCGACAGCCGAGGTCTTCGGCGCGGTCATCGCGGACGGCGACGAGGGATTCCTGCGTACCGGCGATCTGGGCGCCGTGCACGACGGCGAGCTGTACGTCACCGGGCGGATCAAGGAGATGATCATCATGCGCGGTCGAAACCTGTATCCGCAGGACATCGAGCACGAGCTGCGCGTCCGGCACCCCGACCTCGGCAACGTGGGTGCGGTGTTCACCCTCGCCGAACCGGCGAGCACCGGCGACGACCTGCTGGTCGTGGTGCACGAGGTGGCTGACCCCCGCGACCGGGCTGGCCTCGCCCGGTTGGCCGGCGAGCTGCGGCACACGATCGCCCGCGAGTTCGGTGTCGGCGCCTGCGCGGTGATCCTGCTGCGTCGGGGCGGCGTCCGGCGTACCACCAGCGGCAAGATCGAGCGGACCGCCATGCGCCATCTGGTCCGCTCCGGTGAGCTGGTCGCCGAGCACGTCGAGGTGGACGCCCGGTGGCGCGACCTGGTGCCGGTGCGTACCGGCACCGGCACTGCGGCTCGGCGTGCGGAGCTGGTGTGATGGCCGCCGACCCCCGGGCCGGGCTCCCGATCACCGTCGACGAGCTCCGGGCGTGGATCCTGGCCCGCGCCGCCGCTCTGCTCGACGTACCGCCGCACCAGGTGTCCGCCGAGCGGCCGCTGGCCGACCACGGACTCGACTCGGTCTCCGCGGTGGCCCTGGTCGCCGAGGTCGAGGACCTGCTGCACCGGGAACTCGACTCCGACCTGCTCTGGGAGTACCCCACGGTCGACGACCTGGTCGCCTTCCTCGCCGGGATGTACCAGGTCGGCCCGGCCGCCGGTTGAGAGCCCTCGGCCGGACGGCGCCGTTGCCGGCCACGTGCAGCGCCCGCACCCGTGCGGCCCGGCCTCCGGGCCGCACACCGCGACATCAGGAGAGTGCACCGTGACCATGGTCGACCGCCCTACCACCCGGCAGGCTCTCTCCGCCGCCCAGCGCGGCGTCTGGGTAGCGCAGCAGCTCCAGCCCGGCGAACCCCTGTACCACTGTGGCGTCTGCGTCGACCTGCCCGGCCAGCTCGATCCGGAACTGCTCGGCCGGGCCGTCGGACGGGCCCTGGCCGAGACGCCGGCGCTGCGGGCCCGGTTCCAGGCCGAGGACGACGAACCCTGGCAGGAGTTTCCGGCGGCGCCGGCCGCACCGCTGCGGATCGTCGACCTGCGTCACAGCACCGACCCCGACGGCGCGGCCGAGGACTGGATGCGGACCGACCTCGCCACTCCGACCGAACTGGCCGGCGGCGAGCTGTACCGGCACGCCCTGCTGACCGTGGCCCCGACCCGCAGCGTCTTCTACCTCCGCTATCACCACATCCTGCTGGACGGCTGGGGGCAGACGCTGTACCTGCGCCGGGTGGCGGAGGTCTACACCGCACTGCTGGCCGGCGCCGAACCGGCCGCCACCCGGTTCGGCCCGCTGACCGAGGTACTCGCCGAGGACGCCGCATACCGTGCCTCGGACCGGTACGACCGCGACCGCGCCTACTGGCTGGCGACCCTGGGCGACGTCGGGGACCCGACCCGGCTCACCCCGGCCGCCGCCCCGCCCAGGCACAGCGACCTGCGCGAAACCGTGTGGCTCGACCCCGAGCGGCTCCGCCGGCTTCGCGACACGGCCCGGGCCACCGGCACCGGCTGGAGCACGGTCGTCACCGCCGCCTTCGCCGGCTACGTGCAGCGGATCACCGCCACCGACGACGTGGTGCTCGGCCTGCCGGTGGCCGCCCGCGCCGGCGCCGCCGCGCTCGGCACCCCGGCGATGGTCTCCAACGAGGTACCGCTGCGACTGGCCGGTCCCGTCCGGGCACCCTTCGACCACCTGGTCCGGGACACCGCCGCCGCGCTGCGCCGGGCGGTTCGGCACCAGCGGTACCGGGCCGAGGAACTGCACGCTGCGCTCGGGCGCTCTGGAGACGCGGCCCTCACCGGACCGGTGATCAACCTGGTCACCTTCGACCAGAGCCTCCGGTTCGGGGAGCACCTGACGGTCGCCCGCCAGCTCTCCACCGGCCGGGTCAAGGACCTCTCCCTGCACGCCTACGGCACCCCGGACGCGGGCAGCGGCATCCGGCTCGACGTCGACGCGAACCCGGCCCTCTACCCACCCGAGTTGCTCCGGCGGCACCGGGACGGCTTCCTCACCCTGCTCGACGGACTCCTCGCCGGCCCGGGTCGCCCGGTCGGGCGCAGCGCCGTCACCCCGCCGGCCGACCGCGCCGCCCTGTTGGCCGCCGGCACCGGGCCGACCACCGACGTTCCGGCGACCACCCTGCCCGAGCTGTTCGCCGCGCAGGCCCGGGCCACCCCGGACGCCGTCGCCGTGGCCGACGAGCACGGCGCGCTCAGCTACGCCGAACTGGACGCCAGGGCCGACCGGCTGGCTCGGCACCTGATCGGCGCGGGCGCCGCCGCCGAGACATACGTGGCGGTGGCGCTGCCCCGCTGCGTCGACCTGGTGGTGGCGCTGCTCGCCGTGCTCAGGTCGGGTGCCGCGTACCTGCCGATCGACCCCGCGTTGCCGCCCGACCGGATCGGTCTGATGTGCGACGATGCCCGCCCGGTGCTGGCCGTCACCACCACGGCGCACACCTCCCGGCTCGGCGCCGTCCCGGCCGTCGTCCTCGACGATCCCGGGGTACGCGCACTGCTCGACGTCACCCCGGCCGGCCCGGTGACCGACACCGAGCGTCGGGTACCGCTGCATCCCGGCCACCCGGCCTACCTGATCTACACCTCCGGCTCGACCGGCCGGCCCAAGGGCGTGGTGGTGGAACATCGCTCGCTGGCCCGGTATTTGCACCGGTCCCGGGAGGCGTACCCGGCCGCGGCCGGACGTGCCCTGCTGCACTCGCCGGTCTCCTTCGACCTGACCGTCACCGCGCTCTTCACCCCGCTGGTCAGCGGCGGTTGCGTACACCTCGCGGAACTCACCGAGGAGGGGGTACGGGCGGCCGGGCCGACCACCTTCGCCAAGTTCACCCCGAGTCACCTCGAACTGCTGGACGCGCTGCCGGACGAGGCGTCGCCGACCGGATGCCTGGTACTCGGCGGCGAGGCCCTGCACGGGCACGCGCTGCGCGGCTGGCGGGAACGGCACCCGGACGTGCTGGTGGTGAACGCCTACGGGCCGACCGAGGCGACCGTGAACTGTCTCGACTTCCGGATCGGACCGGGGCACCCGATCGGCGCCGGGCCGGTGCCGATCGGCCGCCCGTTCGCCGGCGTCCGGGCATACGTCCTGGACGCCGGCCTCAACCCGCTGCCCCAGGGCGTCGCGGGCGAGTTGTACGTCGCCGGCACGGTGCTGGCCCGTGGCTACCGGCACCGGCCGGGGCTCACCGCGGAACGCTTCGTCGCCGACCCGTACGGGCCGCCCGGCGCCCGGATGTACCGGACCGGTGACCTGGCCCGGTGGACCGCCGACGGGGTGCTGGAGTTCGCCGGTCGGGCGGACGAGCAGGTGAAGGTGCGCGGGCACCGGATCGAGCCGGGCGAGGTCGCCGCCGCGCTCACCGGCGAGCTCGAGGTGGCCACCGCCGCGGTGCTGCTCCGGGAGGACCAACCGGGCGATCCCCGGCTGGTCGGCTACGTCACCCCGGCTGACGGGGCGCGGCCGGACCCGGCCGCGCTGCGGGACGCGCTGGCCCGGACCCTGCCCGACTACATGGTCCCGGCGGCCGTCGTCGTGCTCGACGAGATCCCGCTGACCGCGCACGGCAAGGTCGACCGGCGGCGGCTGCCGGCCCCGAGCTACGGCCCCACGCAGTCCGACCGTGAGCCGCGTACGGCGACCGAGGAGATCCTCGCCAACCTCTTCGGCGAGGCCCTCGGGCTGGACCGGGTCGGCGTGCACGACGACTTCTTCGCCCTCGGCGGGCACTCGCTGCTGGCCACCCGACTGGCCGGGCGGATCCGGGCCACCTTCGGCGTTGACCTCTCCATCCGGCAGATCTTCGACACCCCGACGGTGGCCGAGGTCGCCGCGCTGCTGGCCCGGGGCGGTACGGCGCTGCCCCGGTGCGCGCCGGTGCACCGGCCGGACCCGATGCCCGCGTCGTTCGCCCAACACCGGTGGTGGTTCCTGGACCGGATCGACGAAACCAATGCCACCTACAACATTCCGGCCGCACTGCGGCTGACCGGCGACCTCGACTCCGCCGCCCTGCGCCGGGCACTGCGGGACGTGACCGACCGGCACGAGGCGCTGCGTACCGTGTTGGTCGGCGAGGCCGGCAGCCTTCGGCAGGTGGTCCGGGCACCGGGGGACGACATCGCCCCGCTGACCGTCCGGGAGGTGACCGAGGCCGAGCTGACCGAGCAGCTCGGGCAGGCGGTGCGGTACCGGTACGAGCTCTCCACCGACCTCCCGCTGCGGGCCACTCTCTTCCGACTGGCGCCGGACCGGCACGTGCTGCTGCTCCTCGTGCACCACGTCGCCGGAGACGGCTGGTCGATGGAACGGCTGGTCGGTGACCTCGCGTCGGCCTATGCGGCCCGCCGTGCCGGCACCGCCCCGGGCTGGCGCCCGCTGCCGGTGCAGTACGCCGACTACACGCTCTGGCAGCGCCAGGTGCTCGGCACCGAGGACGACCCGGACAGCCCGATGGCCCGGCAGTTGGCGTACTGGCGGACCGTGCTGGCCGACGTACCGGAGGAACTGGCCCTACCGGGTGACCGGCCCCGGCCGCCGGTGGCGTCCCGGACGGGACGCCGCCTGGAGGTCGGCCTCCCCGCGGACGTGCACGAAGGGGTCGACAGGCTGGCCAGGGCAACCCGGACCAGCGTCTTCATGGTCCTCCAGGCGGCCCTGGCCACCCTGCTGACCCGGATGGGCGCCGGCACCGACATCCCGATCGGCTCACCGGTCGCCGGTCGGGTCGACGACACCCTCGAGGACCTGGTCGGAGTCTTCGTCAACACCGTGGTGCTGCGTACCGACACCTCCGGCGACCCGACCTTCCGGGAACTGCTGGAGCGGGTCCGGGATACCGACCTTCAGGCGTACGCGCACCAGGACATCCCGTTCGAGCGGCTGGTTGACGTGTTGCGCCCGCAACGGTCGCTTGCCCGGCACCCGCTGTTCCAGGTCATGCTCAGCTACCAGAACACCTTCCGGCACGACGGGCTGCGCGCGGTCGGCGAGCTGACCGGCCTCGACGTCGAACTGCTCGACACCGACACCGGCGGCGCCGAGTTCGACCTCTCCATCGACCTCGGTGAACAGTTCAGTCCGGACGGGCGCCCGGCCGGCATCACCGGCGGGGTCCGGTACGCCGCCGACCTCTTCGACCCGGAGACGGCGCTGGCCCTGGTAGACCGGCTGGAGCGGGTACTGCGTCAGGTGGTCGCCGACCCGTCCCTGCGCCTCGACGCGATAGACGTCTGCGACGAGGCCGAACGCGAGCGGGTGCTGCGCGGCTGGAACGACACCGACGTCGACCTGCCGGCGGAGACCTGGCCGGCGATGTTCGAGCGGCAGGTGCGGCGTACCCCGGACCGGCCGGCCGTCGAGTCCGGCGACACCACGCTCAGCTACGCCGAACTCAACGACCGGGCCAACCGGCTGGCCCGACGGCTGGTCCGGGCTGGTGCCGCGCCGGAGACGGTGGTGGCGCTGGCGCTGCCCCGCTCGGTCGACCTGGTCGCCGGCCTGCTGGCGATCGTCAAGGCCGGTGGCGCCTACCTACCGATCGAGCCCGACTACCCGGCCGAACGGATCCGGATGGTGCTGGCCGACGCCGCCCCGGTGGCGCTGCTCACCGATCGGGCCACCGCGGCGCGGCTGCCCGACACCGACACCGCCGTGCTGCTGGTCGACGGGGAGGGCGACCCGCCGTCGGCGACGGCCGGCGCGGACCTGACCGACCGGGACCGGCGCGCGGTGCTCCGGCCCGAGCATCCGGCGTACGTGATCTACACCTCCGGGTCGACCGGCCGCCCCAAGGGAGTGCTGGTGAGTCACGTCGGCCTGGCCAGCCTGGTCGGAACCCAGGTACCGGCCTTCGGCGTCGACCGGCACAGCCGGGTGCTCCAGTTCGCCTCGGTCGGCTTCGACGCCTCCGTCTCGGAGATCTGCATGGCGCTGTTCACCGGCGCGACCCTGGTGGTGCCGGACGTGGACGAGCGCGCGCCGGGTGAGCCGCTCGCCCGCTATCTGACCCGACGGGCGATCACCCACGCCACCCTGCCACCGGCCGCGTTGGCCGCGATGTCCCCGGCCGACGTGCCGGTCGGGTTGACCATCGTGGTCGCCGGCGAGGCCTCCACCCCGGACCTGGTCCGGACCTGGGCCGCCGGGCGGGTGATGTTCAACGCGTACGGACCGAGCGAGACCACGGTGGACGCCACCAGCTGGCGCTGCACCCCCGAGGTCACCGGGGTGGTGCCGATCGGGCTGCCGTCGGTGAACACCCGGGCGTACGTGCTCGACGACCGGCTCCGCCCGGTGCCCGTCGGCGTTCCCGGTGGGCTGTACGTCGCCGGTGCCGGACTGGCTCGCGGCTATCTCGGCCAGCCCGGCCTGACCGCGCAACGCTTCGTGGCCGACCCGTTCGGCCCCGCCGGCTCCCGGCTCTACCGCACCGGCGACCGGGTACGCCGGCACCGCAGCGGCGACCTGGAGTTCCTCGGCCGCGCCGACGACCAGGTCAAGCTGCGTGGCTTCCGGATCGAACTCGGCGAGATCGAAGCGGCGCTTGCCAGCCACCAGGCGGTGCGGCAGGCGGCGGTGCTGCTCCGTGAGGACCGGCCCGGTGATCCCCGGCTGGTCGCGTACCTGGTCACCCGGGCGCCGGCACCGGAGCCGGCGGAGCTGCGCGCACACCTCTCCCGGATCCTGCCCGAGCACATGCTGCCGGCGGCGTACGTGTCGCTGGAGGCGATGCCGACGAACTTCAGCGGCAAGGTCGACCGGCGGGCGCTGCCGGCGCCGCAGGAGCGGATCGGTGACGGTCGAGCGGCGACCAGCCCGCAGGAGGAGATCCTTTGTGGCCTCTTCGCAGAGGTACTCGGCGTGCCCGGCGTGGGGCCGGAAGAGAACTTCTTCGAACTCGGCGGGCACTCGCTGCTCGGAACCAGCCTCGCCTCCCGCGTCCGGGCCATGTTCCAGGCCGAGATCACCATCCGGCAGCTCTTCCGGACACCCACCCCGGCCGGCCTGGCGGGTGTGCTGACCGCACCGGGCGGCGGCGTCCGGCCGCGCCTCGCGCGCGTGTCCCGGCCGGACCGGATGCCACTCTCCTTCGCCCAGCGTCGCCTGTGGTTCCTGCACCGGCTGGAGGAGAACACCAGCCCGTACAACATGCCGCTGGCCCTGGACCTGGCCGGGCCGGTGAGCCGGGTGGCACTGGAGGCCGCCCTCGCCGATGTGGTGGCCCGGCACGAGTCGCTGCGTACCGTCTTCCCCGAGGACGGCGACGGCCCGTACCAGCGCGTTCTGGACCCGGACGAGGTGCGGCCACAGCTCGCCCTGGAGGTCACCACCGACGAGGCGCTGCCCGATCAGCTCGCCGAGGCGACCCGACACCGCTTCGACCTGGCCACCGAGATCCCGCTCACCGCCCGGCTGTTCCAGGTCGCGCCGAACCGGCACACCCTGCTGATCCTGATGCATCACATCGCGGCGGATGGCTGGTCCGTCCCGCTGCTTGCCCGCGACCTGGCCACCGCGTACGCCGCCCGGCGTGCGGGCAGGGCACCGGAGCAGCCGCCACTGCCGGTGCAGTACGCCGACTACACCCTCTGGCAGCACGACGTCCTCGGCGACGAGCGGGAGGCCGGTTCGCCGGCCCGCGCCCAGCTCGACTACTGGCGTACCGCCCTGGCCGGGCTGCCCGAACAGCTCGACCTGCCGGCGGACCGGCCCCGGCCGGCGATCTCCTCGTATCGGGGGGAGCGGATCTCCTTCACCCTGCCGGCCGAGCTGCACCAGGGGCTGCGTGAGCTGGCCCGGACCCACCACGCCACGCTCTTCATGGTGGTGCAGGCGGCGCTCGCCGCCGTGCTGCACCGGCTGGGCGCCGGCCCGGACGTCCCGATCGGCTCCCCGATCGCCGGCCGGGTCGACGACGCCGCCGAGGATCTCGTCGGGTTCTTCGTCAACACGCTCGTGCTCCGCAACGACCTCTCCGGGAATCCGACCTTCACCGAACTGCTGTCCCGGGTCCGGGAGGTCGACCTGGCCGCGTACGGCCATCAGGATCTGCCGTTCGAACGGCTGGTCGAGGTGCTCAGTCCGGAGCGCTCGATGGGCCGGCATCCGCTCTTCCAGGTGGCCCTGGCCTTCGACAACTCCGACCAGGACATCGCCGCGGAACAAGTCGGCCGGCTGATGGGCCTGACCGTGCGTCCCCGGGACGTGGGGACCGGAGCCGCCAAGTTCGACCTGCTCTTCGGGGTACGCGAGCGGCGGGATCCGACCGGTGCGCCGGCCGGTCTCCAGGGCGCACTGCTGTTCAGCACCGACCTCTACGACCGGTCGATGGCGGGCCAGCTGGTGGCCTGCCTGACCCAGGTGCTGCAGGCCGTCGCCGACGACCCGACGGCCACCGTCGCCGAGCTGGACCTGCTCGGCCCGAGCCGGGACCAGGTGCTGCGCTGGGGTGACCCGGCCGGCCGGGCACCGGCGGTCCGGACCCTGGTCGAGGCGTTCGAGGCGCAGGCCCGGCGGGTCCCGGACGCGGTGGCGGTGCTCAGCGGTGCCGAGCGGCTGCGCTACGCCGAGTTGGAGCGGCGGGCGAACCGGCTGGCCCGGCTGCTGATCGGGTACGGCGTCGGCCCGGAGTCGCTGGTCGTGCTGGCGCTGCCCCGCTCCGTCGACCTGGTGGTCGCGCTGCTCGCCGTGCTCAAGGCGGGCGGTGTGTACGTGCCGGTCGACCCGGACTACCCGGCCGAACGGATTCGGCTGATCGTCGGGGACGCCCGGCCGGTGCTGGTACTCGCCACCGCCGGCACGGCGGCACTGCTGCCGGCGACCGGTGCCCCGGTCGTGGTGCTGGACGAGACGGACCTCGGGGACTTCCCGGACACCCCGGTCGAGGACGGCGACCGGCTCCGGCCACTGCGGCCGGAGCACCCGGCCTACGTCATCTACACCTCCGGCTCGACCGGGCGACCCAAGGGCGTGGTGGTGACGCACGCCAACGTCGATCGGCTGTTCGTGATGACGGACCGGCGGTTCGGCTTCACCGAGGAGGATGTCTGGACGCTGTTCCACTCGTACGCGTTCGACTTCTCCGTCTGGGAGCTGTGGGGTGCCCTGCGGTACGGCGGCCGGCTGGTCGTGGTGTCACACGCGGACAGCCGCGATCCGGCCGCGTTCCGACGGCTGCTCGCCCGCGAGCGGGTGACGGTGCTGAACCAGACCCCGGCGGCCTTCGCCGAGCTGATGCGGGCCGATGCCGAACATCCCGCCGACGGGCCGGACGGCGGGCTCGCGCTGCGTTACGTGATCTTCGGCGGCGAAGCGTTGGACCTGGCCCGGCTGCGGCCGTGGCTGGACCGGCATCCGGACCGTCCCGAGCTGGTCAACATGTACGGCATCACCGAGACCACGGTGCACGTCACGGAGTTGACCGTCGACCGCCGGGTCGCCGACGGCGCGCGGACCCGCAGCCTGGTCGGCCGGCCGATCGCCGACCTCACGGTCCGGGTGCTGGATGACCGGCTCCGGCCGGTGCCGCCGGGTGTCGGCGGCGAGATCTACGTGGGTGGGGCCGGTGTCGCCCGGGGCTACCTGAACCGCCCGCAACTCTCCGCCGTCCGCTTCGTCGCCGACCCGTACGGTCCGGCGGGCGCTCGGCTCTACCGCTCCGGCGACCTGGGCCGGTGGACCGCCGACGGCAACCTGGAGTACCTGGGCCGCGCCGACACCCAGGTGAAGATCCGGGGCTTCCGAATCGAGCTTGGTGAGATCGAGACGACGCTGGAAGCGCATCCGCAGGTGGCGCAGGCCGTGGTGGTGGTTCGGGCCGATCCGTCCGGTGACCGGCGCCTGGTCGGCTACGTCGTGCCGACCGGGGCGACGCCGGATCCGGCCGCTCTGCGCGAATTCGTCGGCCGGCACCTGCCCGGGCACATGGTGCCGACGGCCGTGGTGCTGTTGCCGGTACTGCCCCGCACCGCCCACGGCAAGCTCGACCAAGCGGCGCTGCCGGACCCCGAGTACCAGACCGGCCCGGCGGGACGGCCGCCGCGTAGCCCGCGGGAGGAGATCCTCTGTGAGCTCTTCGCCGACGTGCTGGGGGTCGCGTCGGTCGGCATCGACGACAACTTCTTCGCCCTCGGCGGCCACTCGCTGCTGGCCAACCGGCTGGTCAGCCGGATACGCAGCACGCTTGACGCGGAACTCTCCATCCGGCAGATCTTCGAGTCGCCGACCGTTGCCGGGCTGGGCGAGGCACTCGGACAGGCCGAGGCGGCACGCCCGCCGGTCGAGCGGGTCGCCAGCCGACCGGCCCGGCTGCCGCTCTCCTACGCACAGCAGCGGCTCTGGTTCGTCCACCACCTGCACGGGCCGAACGGGAACGACAACATCGCCACGGCGCTGCGGCTGACCGGCGACCTCGACCAGGAAGCCCTGCTGGCCGCCCTGCGGGACGTGGCCGAACGGCACGAACCACTGCGTACGGTGATCGCGGAGGACGCGGCGGGTCCGCACCATGTCATCGTCCCGGCCGCCGTCGCGGTGCCCCGCCTGGAAACACTGCGAATCGATCCCGAGGCACTGCCGCAGACCCTCGCCGCGGTCGCCCGGCACGAGTTCGACCTGCTGCGCCAGCCGCCGTTGCGGGTGTGGTTGCTGCTGACCGGTGACCGGGAGTTCGTTCTGGTGCTGGTGGTGCACCACGTGGCCGCCGACGGGTGGTCGATGCCGTTGCTGGCGACCGATCTGACCCGGGCGTACGCGGCGCGTTGTTCCGGTGGCGTGCCGGGCTGGTCGGTGCTGCCGGTCTCCTACCCGGACTACGTGCTCTGGCAGCGGGAGTTGCTTGGCACGGAGGACGATCTGGATTCCGGGTTGAGCCGGCAGCTGGGTTTCTGGCGGGACCGGTTGGCGGGCCTGCCGGTGGAGCTGGCGCTGCCGCTGGACCGGGTGCGGCCGGCGGTGGGGTCGCAGCGCGGTGGCGAGGTCGGGTTCGTGATCGGTGCGGGTCTGCACGGCGGCCTGGTGGGGTTGGCGCGCGGGTCCCGGGCCTCCTTGTTCATGGTGTTGCAGGCGGGTCTGGCCGGTCTGCTGTCGCGGTTGGGCGCCGGGCCGGATGTGCCGTTGGGTACGCCGGTGGCCGGACGCTCGGACGCCGGCCTGGAAGGGCTGGTCGGCTTCTTCGTCAACTCGCTGGTGTTGCGGTGTGACGTCTCCGGCGATCCGTCCTTCGCCGAGTTGCTGGGCCGGGTTCGGGAGGTGGACCTGGCGGCGTTCGCGAACCAGGACGTGCCGTTCGAGCGGTTGGTGGAACTGGTGAATCCGGAGCGGTCGTTGGCGCGGCATCCCCTCTTCCAGGTGATGCTCAACCTCGACGGCGCCCAGCACCAGGCCGCGCTGGAGGCGCTCGCCGACCTGCCCGGCCTCACCGTGCGCCACGAACGGATCCCGGTCGGGGCCGGCAAGTTCGACCTCTCCTTCTCGCTGCTCGAACAGAGCGGCGCGGACGGCGCACCCGCCGGGCTGACCGGGCGGCTCACCTTCAACCGCGACATCTTCGACGAGGCGACCGTGCGGGCGCTGGCCGCTCGCTACGTCCGGATGCTGGAGTACGTCGTCGGCGATCCCGACCGCCGGCTGAGCGAGGTGCCGCTGCTCACCGCCGTCGAGGAGGACCGGGTACTGCGGCGGTGGAACGCCACCGACCGGCCGGTTCCGGCCGCCACCGCACCGGAGCGGTTCGCCGAGCAGGCACGCCGGCATCCCCGACGGACCGCGCTGGAGCACGACGGCGAGCGACTCAGCTACGCCGAACTCAACGTGCGGGCCAACCGCCTCGCGCACTGGCTGATCCGGCAGGGCGTCGGCCCGGAGGACCTGGTCGCGCTCCGGATGCCCCGGTCGGTCGACGTGGTGACCGCGATCCTGGGTGTGCAGAAGGCCGGTGCCGCGTACCTGCCGGTCGACCCGGAACTGCCGACCGAGCGGATCGACTTCATCCTCGACGACGCGCGCCCGGTGCTGGTGCTGGACGTGCTGCCGGAGTTGGGTGGCGAAGCGGAGCAGGACCCGCGGCCGGGTCGGACCGCGCCGGAACACGCCGCCTACGTCATCTACACCTCCGGTTCCACCGGTACGCCGAAGGCCGTGCTCAGCACGCACGGCGGACTCGGCAACCTCGCCCTGCTCGCCGCCGAGCACGGCGTCACCGCCGAGAGCCGGGTCCTCCAGTTCGCCTCCTTCTCCTTCGACGTGTCGGTGCTGGAGATGTGGACCGCGCTGCTGAGCGGGGCGACCCTGGTGATGGTGCCGGAGCGGCTGCGCGTCGCCGACCTGCCGCTCACCGAGTTCATCACCCGCGAGCGGATCAGCTATGCCAAGCTGCCCGCCGCCGTGGTGGCCGCGCTGCCGACCGAGGCGCGGCTGCCGGAGACCGTCACCACCCTGGTGGTCGGCGGCGAGTCGCCGAGCCGTGCCCTGGTGCAGCGCTGGTCCACCGGCCGCCGGCTGGTCAACGCGTACGGCCCGACCGAGTGCACGGTGAACGCCACCGCCAGCGGCCCACTCGACGACAGTGGCGCCGTCCCGATCGGCCGTCCGTTGGCCAACACCCGGGCGTACGTCCTCGACGCCGGCCTCCGCCCGGTGCCGCCCGGTGTGGTCGGTGAGCTTTACCTGGCCGGACCCGGCCTGGCCCGTGGCTACCTGCGGCGGCCCGCCCTGACCGCCGAGCGCTTCGTCGCCTGCCCCTACGGGCCATCCGGACAGCGGATGTACCGCACCGGCGACCTGGCCCGCTGGACCGAGTCCGGTGAGCTGGTCTTCGCCGGCCGCGCCGACGACCAGGTGAAGCTGCGCGGCTTCCGAATCGAACCCGGCGAGGTGGAACAGGCGCTGACCGGGCACCCCTCCGTGCGGCAGAGCGCCGTGCTGGTCCGGGAGGACCGGCCCGGCTACCGCCAGCTCGTCGGTTACGTGGTGCCCACGCCGGGCATCGACTGCGACCCGACCGAACTGCGCCGGCATCTCGCGACCCGGCTCCCCGGCTACCTGGTGCCGGCCGCCGTCGTCCCGGTCGAGGCGTTGCCGCTGACCCGCAACGGCAAGCTCGACCGGCAGGCGCTGCCGGTGCCGGACTACGGCCGACTGCTCACCCGGCAGGCGCCGCGCACCCTTCAGGAGGAGCTGCTCTGCGGGATCTTCGCCGACGTACTGCACCTGCCGGAGGTGGGCGTCGACGACGGGTTCTTCCAGCTCGGCGGGGACAGCATCCTCTCCATCGACCTGGTGGCCCGCAGCCGTCGGGCCGGGATGCAGATCAACGTCCGCGATGTCTTCGAGCACCAGACCGTCGCCGCCCTCGCCCGGGTCGCCGTCGACCGTCCCACCGGACCGCCTACCGACTCCGGGGCCGGTCCGGATGTCCCGACCGGGGAGGTGCCGCTGACCCCGATCGTGGCGCGCTTCGCCGAGCGGGCAACTCCCGGCATGCTCTTCAGCCAGTCCCAGGTGGTCCGGGTACCGGCCGACACCGACGAGGCGCAGCTGGCCGCCGCGCTGGCCGCCCTGCTGACCCGGCACGACGCCCTGCGGACCCGGCTCACCGTGACCGACGGTCGGTGGTCGCTGACCATCCCGGAGCCCGGGGAACTGCCCGCCGATCCGCTGCTGCGCCGGGTCGACGTCGGCGACGCGGACGATGGGACGTACGCCGGGCTGCTGCGTGCCGAGGGGGCCGCCGCGCGTGCCCGGCTCGACGCGCGGCGTGGGGTGCTGCTCCAGGCAGTCTGGTTTCACCGAGGCGCCGACCGTCCCGGGTACCTGCTGCTGGTCGTGCACCATCTCGCCGTCGACGGGGTGTCCTGGCGCATCCTCCTGCCGGACCTGGCCGAGGCGTACCGGTCGGTGGCGGCCGGTCGAGAGGTGCGGCTGCCGGCGGTCCGGACCTCGTACCGCCGCTGGGCGCAACTCCTCGACGCGCACGCCGCCGGGCCGCGAGGGCCGGCGGAGGCGCAGTGGTGGCGCGAGGCGCTCGCCCCGGCCTCGGTAACTCCCGGCGACCGCGACGTCGGTACCGCCGATACCTACGGGACGGCTCGCCGGCTCACCCGGCAGCTGCCGGCCCGGATCACCGCTCCGGTGCTCTCCACGGTGCCGTCGAGGTACCAGGCGGGGGTCAACGACGTGCTGCTCACCGCCCTGCTGATGGCGATGGTCCGGGAGCAGGACGCGGCGGCCAGCTCGGTGCTGGTCGACCTCGAAGGGCATGGCCGGGACGAGGAGCTGTTCCCCGGCATCGACCTGTCTCGCACCGTGGGCTGGTTCACCTCGCTGTACCCGGTCCGGCTCGACTTCGGGCCCGAGGCCGGAGCCGACGTCTGGGCGGGTGGGCCGGCCACCGGCAGTCTGCTCAAGCATGTCAAGGAGCTGCTGCGGGCCGTGCCCGGCAACGGCCTCGGGTACGGCCCGCTCCGCTACCTGAGCCCGCAGGGCCGGGCGGAGTTCGCGGCGTTGCCCCGCCCCCGGGTCGGCTTCAACTACCTCGGCCGGGTCGCCGTGCCCGGCGGTGCCGAGTGGGCGGTGGTGCCGGGCCTCGACACGGGCGCCGACCAGGATCCGACGCTGCCGCTGACGCATGTGGTGGAAATCAACGCGGCCACCCGGGACACCGACGCCGGCCCCGAATTGACGGCGGTGTGGACGTGGGCGCCGGGCGCGATCGACGAGGGCTCGGTGCACCGGCTGGCCGATTCCTGGTTCCGCGCCCTGGAGGTGCTGGTGGCCCATGCCGAACGACCCGACGCGGGCGGTCTGACCCCGTCCGACGTGGCACTGTCCACGATCGACCAGGGCGAGATCGACGAATTCGAAGGGGAACTGCAAGCGGAGTGGGAGTCGTCGCGATGAGTCAGCCAGCGTCCGTCATCGAGGACATTCTGCCGTTGTCTGCGTTGCAGGAGGGTTTGCTTTTTCACAATGTTTTTGATGGGGCTGGTCCGGATGTGTATACGGGTCAGTCGGTGTTTGATTTGGATGGTGTGGTTGATTTTGGTTTGTTGCGGGTGGCTGCGGGTGAGTTGATTCGGCGTCATTCGAGTTTGCGGTCGGGTTTTCGTCAGCGGCGTTCTGGTGAGTGGGCGCAGTTGGTGTTGCGTGGGGTGGAGCCGGTTTGGCGTGAGGTGGATCTGCGGGGGTTGCCGGTTGGTGAGCAGTTGGCGGAGTCGGATCGTCTGGTTGATGAGGAGCGGTCGGTTCGGTTTGATTTGGGGTCGCCGCCGTTGGTGCGTTTCCTTGTGGTGCGTCTGGCGGGTTCGCGTTCTCGTTTCGTGGTGACGAGTCATCATATTGCTTTTGATGGTTGGTCGTTGCCTGTGGTGGTGCGGGATTTGTTCCGGCTGTATTCGGCGGGTGGCGATGGTCGGGTGTTGCCGCCGGTGAGGGGTTATCGGGATTTCTTGTTGTGGTTGGCGGGTCGGGATCGGGTTGAGGCGTTGCGGGTGTGGGGTGAGGCGCTGTCGGGTTTGGAGGGTCCGACAGTGGTGGCACCGGGGGCGTCGCGGGTGGCGGTGTTGCCTCGGGAGTGGGAGTTCGGTTTGTCGGAGGTGGAGACGTCCGCGTTGGTGGGGTGGGCGCGGGGTCGTGGGTTGACGTTGAACACGGTGGTGGAGGGTGCTTGGGGTTTGGTGTTGGGGCAGTTGACGGGCCGGTTGGACGTGGTGGGTGGGGTGACGGTTTCGGGTCGGCCGGCGGAGCTTGACGGTGTCGAGTCGATGGTGGGTTTGTTCATCAATACGGTGCCGTTGCGTGTGCGGGTGCGGTTGGGCGAGTCGTTGGTGGGGTTGCTGGAGCGGTTGCAGCGGGAACAGGCCGTGTTGTTGCCGCATCAGCATGTGGGTTTGGCGGATGTGCGGCGGGTGGCGGGGTTGCCGGGCGGGGTGGATCTGTTCGACACGTTGTGTGTGTTTCAGAATTTTCCGTCCAGTGGTGCGGGGTGGGGGGAGCTGGACGGGATTGTTCCGGTGGTGGGGGTGCGTAGTCGTAGCGCGTCGCATTATCCGTTGGCGTTGTTGGTCGGGCCGGGGCGTGAGTTGCGGTTCCAGTTGAACTACCGCCCGGACGTGTTCACCGAGTCCGACGCGGTCGGGATCGCCGACCGACTCCGCCGGGTCCTGCTGGAGATCCTCCGTGATCCCGACCAACTCGTCGGCCGACTGCCGCTACTCGACCACACCCACCACCACCAGGTCATCGGTGAGTGGTCGAGGCGGGTACCGGCGGAGCTGCTGCCGCCCGGAGCGCCCGCCGCCGACGCCCGGGTCTACCTGCTGGACGCCGCGTTGCGGCCGGTGCCGGCCGGGGTCACCGGCGAGGTGTACCTGGCCGGTGCGGTGCGGCGGCCGGCCGGGCCGGTGCGGCTGGTGGCCGATCCGTTCGCCGGGAACGGTTCCCTGATGTACCGCCCGGGTCAGCTCGGACGCTGGTCGCCGCAGGGGCAGCTCACGGTGACCGCCCCGCTGGACGACGGCGGGTTGACGGTACGCGGACGGCGGATCGATCCGGAGGTGGTGCTGGCGGCGCTGACCGGGCACCCGGGGATCCGCAGCGCGGCGGTGCTGACCCGGCCGCTGCGCTCCGGCGTACCGGGGCTGGTCGCGTACCTGCAACCGGAGCCCGGGTACTCACTGGACCGGGTGGCGGTGCTGCGGTACCTGCGTACCCGGCTGCCCGGATACATGGTGCCGTCGCTGTTGTTGCCGCTGGCCGCACTTCCCAGGACCGCCGACGGGGACGTCGACCGGGCCGCCCTGCCGGAGATCGTCACCGAGCCCGGGCCGGTACCGACGGACGCGACCGAGCAAACCGTGTGCGCCCTCTTCGCCGAGGTGCTCGGGCTGGCCGAGGTCGGTCCGGGTGACGACTTCTTCGACCTCGGCGGTGACTCGCTGCTCGCCACCCAACTGGCCGCGCGGGTCCGCGCCGCGCTCTCCGTCGACTGCACCGTGCGGGACATCTTCGACAACCCGACGCCGGCCGAGCTGGCCGTACCGGTCCGCGCGGAGCCGTCCACCGTCGAGCCCGCCGGTGCCGTCGAGCCGACCGGTACTGCCCAGCCCACCGGCACCGAGCCGCCGGCTGCCCAACGGTCGGGTACCGGCGCGGTGGCGGTCCCGGCGGCGAGCCCGCCCGGACCGTCGATCGAGGACATTCTGCCGTTGTCTGCGTTGCAGGAGGGTTTGCTTTTTCACAATGTTTTTGATGGGGCTGGTCCGGATGTGTATACGGGTCAGTCGGTGTTTGATTTGGATGGTGTGGTTGATTTTGGTTTGTTGCGGGTGGCTGCGGGTGAGTTGATTCGGCGTCATTCGAGTTTGCGGTCGGGTTTTCGTCAGCGGCGTTCTGGTGAGTGGGCGCAGTTGGTGTTGCGTGGGGTGGAGCCGGTTTGGCGTGAGGTGGATCTGCGGGGGTTGCCGGTTGGTGAGCAGTTGGCGGAGTCGGATCGTCTGGTTGATGAGGAGCGGTCGGTTCGGTTTGATTTGGGGTCGCCGCCGTTGGTGCGTTTCCTTGTGGTGCGTCTGGCGGGTTCGCGTTCTCGTTTCGTGGTGACGAGTCATCATATTGCTTTTGATGGTTGGTCGTTGCCTGTGGTGGTGCGGGATTTGTTCCGGCTGTATTCGGCGGGTGGCGATGGTCGGGTGTTGCCGCCGGTGAGGGGTTATCGGGATTTCTTGTTGTGGTTGGCGGGTCGGGATCGGGTTGAGGCGTTGCGGGTGTGGGGTGAGGCGCTGTCGGGTTTGGAGGGTCCGACAGTGGTGGCACCGGGGGCGTCGCGGGTGGCGGTGTTGCCTCGGGAGTGGGAGTTCGGTTTGTCGGAGGTGGAGACGTCCGCGTTGGTGGGGTGGGCGCGGGGTCGTGGGTTGACGTTGAACACGGTGGTGGAGGGTGCTTGGGGTTTGGTGTTGGGGCAGTTGACGGGCCGGTTGGACGTGGTGGGTGGGGTGACGGTTTCGGGTCGGCCGGCGGAGCTTGACGGTGTCGAGTCGATGGTGGGTTTGTTCATCAATACGGTGCCGTTGCGTGTGCGGGTGCGGTTGGGCGAGTCGTTGGTGGGGTTGCTGGAGCGGTTGCAGCGGGAACAGGCCGTGTTGTTGCCGCATCAGCATGTGGGTTTGGCGGATGTGCGGCGGGTGGCGGGGTTGCCGGGCGGGGTGGATCTGTTCGACACGTTGTGTGTGTTTCAGAATTTTCCGTCCAGTGGTGCGGGGTGGGGGGAGCTGGACGGGATTGTTCCGGTGGTGGGGGTGCGTAGTCGTAGCGCGTCGCATTATCCGTTGGCGTTGTTGGTCGGGCCGGGGCGTGAGTTGCGGTTCCAGTTGAACTACCGCCCGGACGTGTTCACCGAGTCCGACGCGGTCGGGATCGCCGACCGACTCCGCCGGGTCCTGCTGGAGATCCTCCGTGATCCCGACCAACTCGTCGGCCGACTGCCGCTACTCGACCACACCCACCACCACCAGGTCATCGAGACCTGGAACGACACCGCCCGACCGACCCGGTGGCGCAGCATCCCCGACCGCTTCCTCGACCAGGTCGCCGCCACCCCCGGGATCACGGCTGTCCAGTACGGCGCCGAGTCGCTCAGCTACGCCGAACTCGGCGCCGCCAGCAACCGGCTCGCCCGCCGGCTCCTCGGGTACGGCGTCGGGCCCGAGTCCGTGGTCGCGGTCGCCCTGCCCCGCTCCCTCGACCAGGTGGTCGCGGCGTGGGCGGTCCTCGCGACCGGTGCCACCTACCTGCCCGTCGACGTCGACCTGCCGGCGGCCCGGGTACGGCGCCTGCTGGCCGCCGGGCAGCCGACGGTGACCGTCACGACCGAGCGGTTCGCGGCCGAGCACCAGTCCGTCGGGCGCCCGGCGCTGACCATCGACGCCGGGGCCGAACGCGAACTGGTCGCCGCGCAGTCCCCGGCGCCGCTCACCGACGCCGAACGCGGTGCCGTACCCCGCCCGGACCACGGGCTGTACCTGCTCTTCACCTCCGGGTCGACCGGCGAGCCGAAGCCCGTACTCGTTCCGGCCGCCACCATCACCAACCTGATCGACTGGCAGCGCGACCTGATCCGTCCGGTGGCCGGCACGGTCACCGGGCATTTCGCGCCGATCGGCTTCGACGTGTCGGTGCAGGAGATGCACGCCGCGCTGCTGTCCGGGCAGACCCTCGCGGTCTGCCAGGAACCGGACCGCCGCGACCCGGAGCGGCTGATCGGCTGGCTGGCCGAGGCCGAGGTCGCGCACTGGTACGCGCCGAACCTGGTGATCGAGGCGGTCGCCGAGGCCGCGGTGGCGGCCGGCATCCCGCTGCCCGCGCTGCGGCACATCGTGCAGGCCGGCGAGGCGCTGCGGCCCACCGCCGCCGTCCGGGCCTTCGTCGCGGCGGTACCCGGGCGCCGGCTGCACAACCAGTACGGCCCGACCGAGTCGCACGTGGTCACCGGTGCGGTGCTGCCGCCCGACCCCCGGGAGTGGCCCGATGCCCCCGGCATCGGCACCCCGGTCGCCAACACCCGCGTCTACGTCCTCGACCCGGCGCTGCGCCCGGTGCCGCCGGGCACGGTCGGGGAGATGTACCTCGCCGGCACCGGCCTCGCCCGGGGCTACGCCGGCCGCCCCGATGCCACCGCCGAGCGCTTCGTGGCCTGCCCGTTCGGCACCGGCGACCGGATGTACCGCACCGGTGACCGGGGGAGCTGGCAGCCCGACGGCAGCCTGTCGTACGCCGGCCGAACCGACAGCCAGGTCAAGATCCGTGGATACCGGGTGGAGCCGGGCGAGGTCGAGGCGGTGCTCACCGCCCACGACGAGATCGCTCAGGCCGCCGTACTGGTCGAGCAGACGGCGGCCGGGGCGCCCCGGCTGGTCGGCTATGTGGTGCCGGCGCGCGGGCGGACCGCCGACCCGGAGGCGCTGACCCGCTACCTCGGTGAACGGCTGCCCGACTACCTGGTGCCGGCCGCGCTCGTCACGCTGCCCGCACTTCCGCTGACCCGCAACGGCAAGTTGGACCGCCGGGCGTTGCCGGCGGCCGGGCCGGGCCGGCCGTCCCGGGCTCCCCGGAACGCCCGGGACGAGGCGCTCTGCGCGCTCGTCGCCGAGGTGCTCGGCCTCGACCGGGTTCACATCGACGATGACCTATTCGAGCTTGGTGCCAACTCGCTCACCGTCAGCCGGCTGGCCGGGCGGATCCGCACCGCCCTCGGAGTCGAGGTGCAGCCCCGGCAGATTTTCGAGAAGCCGACCGTGGCCGGACTGGCCGACAACCTGGACGGCGCGGCCGCCCGCCACCTTGCCCCGGTGCCCCGGCCGGAGCGGATCCCGCTCTCCCTCGCCCAGCGCCGGCTCTGGTTCCTCAACCGGCTGGAGGGGAGCAGCGCCACTTACAACATTCCGAGCGCCCTGCGGCTCTCCGGCCCGCTCGACCAGCCCGCGCTCTGGGCGGCGCTGGCCGACGTGATACGCCGGCACGAGGCGCTGCGCACCGTCTTCGCCGAGGACGCCGACGGTCCGTACCAGTCGGTCCGGGACGACCTGCCGATGTCCCGCGAGACCGTGGCGGTGACCGAGCCGGAGCTGCTGCCCAGGCTGACCGAGGCGGCCCGGCACCGGTTCGACCTGGCCGTCGAGCCGGCGCTGCGGGTCACCCTGTTCGAGGTCTCCCCGACCGAACACGCCCTGCTGCTCGTGGTGCACCACATCGTGACCGACGGCTGGTCGATGGAGGTGATCTCCAGGGACATCGCCGAGGCGTACGCGGCCCGCCGCGCCGGCCGGGCACCGGACTGGCCGGACCTGCCGGTGCAGTACATCGACCACGCACTCGCCCAGGAACGGCGCCTCGGATCGATCGACGATCCCCGCTCCACGCTGCGCCGGCAGTTGGAGTACTGGACCGGCACCCTGGCCGGGCTGCCCGAGGAACTCGACCTGCCGACCGACCGGCCGCGTCCCGCCCGCGCCTCCTACCGCGGGGATCGACTCGGCTTCGAGATCCCCGCGCCGCTGCACGCCGCGATGACCAAGCTGGCCCGGATCCATTCCGTCAGCGTCTTCATGGTGATGCAGGCGGCCCTGGCCACCCTGCTCACCCGGCTGACCGGCGGCACCGACATCCCGATCGGCACCCCGGTCGCCGGGCGCACCGACGAGGCAACCGAGCGTCTGGTCGGGCTCTTCATCAACACCCTGGTACTGCGTACCGACACCGGGCGGGACCCCTCCTTCACCGAACTGCTCGGCCGGGTCCGGCAGACCAACCTGGGGGCCTACGCGCACCAGGACGTCCCGTTCGAGCGGGTGGTGGAGGCGGTCAACCCGGTCCGCTCGCTCGCCCGGCATCCGCTGTTCCAGGTGTTGTTGGCCGCCTCCGCCGGTACCGCCGGCGCACCGTTGCCCGACCTCGACGGGCTGACCGTCAGCCCGTACCTGCTCGCCACCGGCACCTCCCGGTTCGACCTCTACTTCTCCATCGTGGAACGCCGCGACCACCACGGAGAGCCGGCCGGCATCCGGGGCGGGCTGGAGTTCAGCACCGACCTCTTCGACCGGGACACCGCCGAGTCGATGGTGGCCCGCCTGGTCCAGATCCTCGACGCCGTCGTCGCCGAACCGGACCGGCCGATCCGCGACGTCAACCTGCTCGTCGGGGACGAGCGCGAGCTGCTGCTGCACACCTGGAACGACACCGCCGTCCCAGTGCCGCCCGACCCGCTGACCCGGCTGGTTGAGGAGCGCGCTCGGCAGCGTCCGGACGCGGTGGCGGTCCGGCACGGCGACCGTGACCTGACGTACCGGGAACTGGATGCCGCCGCGAACGGGCTCGCCCGGCACCTGCTGCGGCACGGTGCCGGACCGGGCCGGTTGGTCGCGGTCGCGCTGCCCCGGTCCGAGCGGCTCGTCGTCGCCCTGCTGGCGGTGCTCAAGGCCGGTGCCGGCTACCTCCCGATCGATCTGGACTATCCCGCCGAGCGGATCGGCTACCTGCTCGACGACGCGAAGCCGGCGATCCTGCTGGGTACCGTCGACCAGCCCGTCGACCGGAACCCGGCCGGTGCCCGCCGCGTCCTGCTCGGTGAACCGGCCACCGAGGCCGCGCTGGCCGCGCTGCCCGGTACCCCGCTGCCCGGCAGTGGCGAGATCTCGGCCGACCAGCCCGGTTACGTCATCTACACCTCCGGCTCCACCGGTCGACCCAAGGGTGTGGTGGTGACCCGGGGCGGCCTGGCGAACTTCCTGCACTCGATGACCTCGACGGTGCCGCTGACCGGCAACGAGCGGCTGCTCGCGGTCACCACGGTCGGCTTCGACATCGCCGGCCTGGAGCTGTTCGGACCGCTGCTGACCGGCGGCACCGTGGTGCTCGCCTCCCGCGATCTGGTCCGGGACCCGGACGCGCTCAGCGCGGCGCTCGTCGACGAGCGGATCACCGTCATGCAGGCCACCCCGAGCCTCTGGCACGCCGTGTCGGAGGCGATGGCCGGCCGCGACCTCGGCGGGGTACGGGTCCTGGTCGGCGGCGAGGCGCTCCCCGCCGACCTCGCCCGGGTGCTGCGCCGGCGTACCCGCTCGATGCTCAACCTGTACGGCCCGACCGAGACCACGGTCTGGTCCACCCAGGCCGAGGTGACCGCGGACCCTGGGCCGGTCTCGGTGATCGGCCGGCCGATCGCCAACACCGCCGTGTACGTGCTGGACCGCGGGCTAAACCCGGTGCCACCGCTTGTGGCCGGCGAACTCTACATCGCCGGTGACGGCCTGGCCCTCGGCTACCTGCACCGCCCCGGCCTCTCCGCCGAACGGTTCGTCGCCGCTCCGTTCGGCCCGCCCGGCCGGCGCATGTACCGGACCGGTGACCGGGCCCGTTGGACCCGGGACGGGCGACTGGAGTTCCTCGGCAGGGTCGACCACCAGGTCAAACTGCGCGGATTCCGGATCGAACTCGGCGAGGTCGAGTCCGCCCTGGCCGCCCTGCCGCAGGTGGCCCGGGCCGCCGTGCTCATTCGGGAGGACCGTCCTGGCGACCGTCGGCTGGTCGGCTACCTGGTGCCGGTCGACGGGGTCGCGCCGGAGCCGGCCGAGCTGCGCGCGGCACTCGGCCGCACCCTGCCGGAATACATGGTGCCGTCGGCGTTCGTCGTCCTCGACGCGCTGCCGTCGACCCCGAACGGCAAGCTGGACCGGGCCGCGCTGCCCGCACCGGCCCAGGACCCGGCCGGTGCGGGCCGGCCGCCGAGGGACGCCCAGGAGGAGATCCTCGCCGCGATCTTCGCCGAGGTACTGAACCTGCCGGCGATCGGTGTCGACGACAACTTCTTCGACCGGGGCGGGCACTCGCTGCTTGTCACCCGGCTCGCCGGCCGGATCCGGGCCACGCTCGACACCGAGGTGAGCATCCGGGATCTGTTCGAGGCGCCCACCGTCGCCGGGGTGCGCCGGCTGCTCGACGCCGCCGCACCGGCCCGGCCCGGCATCGTCGCCGCGGACCGCCCGGACCGGGTACCGCTCTCCTACGCCCAGCAGCGGCTCTGGTTCCTGCACCGGTTCGAGGGACCGAGCGCGACCTACAACATGCCGCTGTCGCTCCGGCTGACCGGCCCGCTCGACGTGGCCGCGATGCGGGCCGCCCTGGCCGACGTGGTCGCCCGGCACGAGTCGCTGCGCACCCTGTTCACCGAGCACGACGACGGTCCCTGTCAGCAGATCCTCGACGCCGCCACGGCCCGCCCCGAATTCGAGCTGCGGCACACCACCGCCGAGGCGGTCGACGACGACGTGGCGCGGACCGCCCGGTACGCCTTCGACCTGGCCACCGAACTGCCGGTGCGCGGCTGGCTGTTCCGGGTGACCGAGCACAGTCACGTCCTGCTGATCCTGGTGCACCACATCGCCGGCGACGGGTGGTCGATCCCCGTACTGGCCCGGGACTTCGCCACCGCGTACCGCGCCAGGACCGCAGGCGCCGCACCGGGCTGGCCCGCCCTGCCGGTGCAGTACGCGGACTACACCCTCTGGCAGCAGCGGCTCTTCGGTGCCGACGACGACCCACAGTCCATGCTCAGCCGCCAGCTCGACTACTGGGCGGAACGGCTGCGCGGGCTGCCGACCGAGATCGAACTGCCGACCGACCGGCCCCGTCCGGCGGTCGCCTCCGAGCAGGGCGACCGGGCCGAGTTCGCGCTCCCCGCCGAGCTGCACGAGCGCCTCGCCGCGTACTGCCGGGGCCGGGGCGTCACCCCGTTCATGGTGTTGCAGGCGGCCTGGGCGGCGGTCTTCTCCCGGCTCGGCGCCGGCACCGACGTCGCGATCGGCACCCCGGTCGCCGGCCGGGTGGACTGGGACCTGGAACAGTTGATCGGCTTCTTCGTCAACACGCTGGTGCTACGCACCGACCTCTCCGGCAACCCCAGCTTCGACACCCTTGTCGAGCGGGTCCGGGAGACCGCGCTCGGCGCGTACGCCCACCAGGACGTGCCGTTCGAGCGGCTGGTCGAGCGGCTGAACCCGGAGCGTTCCGGCGCCCGCCACCCGCTGTGCCAGGTGGTGCTGGTGGTCAACAGCGCCGATCCGGAGCGTGCGGTGGCCGGGCTGCCGGGACTGACCGTGTCGCCGAACCGGGTCGACACCGGTACCGCCCGGTTCGACCTGCGGATCTCGCTGGACGAGCACCGGACCGAGGACGGGGCGCCGGCCGGGCTGCGCGGCGTCGTCGCGTTCCGGACCGATCTCTACGACCGGGCCACCGTGGCGACGATGGCCGAACGGTTCGTGCGACTGCTCGACGCGGCGCTGACCGGGCCGGGCCGGGCGATCCGGGACCTGCCGCTGCTCGGTGCGGTGGAGCGCGACCTGGTGCTGCGGGACTGGCAGGGTGCGACCGGCCCCGCGCCGGATGTCTTCTTTCACGACCTTTTCGCCGACCGGGTGCGTGCGGTGCCGGAGGCGCCGGCCGTACAACACGGCGAAGACGTCCTCTCGTACGCCGAACTGGACGCCCGGTCGTCCCGGCTGGCCGGCGTGCTGCTGGCCCACGGCGTCGGACCGGAGGCACTGGTCGCGGTGGTGATGCCCCGGTCGGTGGACGCGGTGGTGGCGCTGCTCGCGGTGCTGAAGGCGGGCGGCGCGTACGTGCCGGTCGATCCGGCCCAGCCCCGGGACCGGCTCGCCTTCATGGTCGCTGACGCCGGCCCGACCGTGGTACTGACCTCCGTCGACTGTGCCGGGCTGCTGCCGGAGCTGGCGGTACCGGTGTTCGAGGTCGACCGGTCCATCGACGCCCCGTCGGACGGATCGCCGGCCGGGTCGGGCCGCACCGTTGCGCTCCGGCCGGACAACCCGGCGTATGTCATCTACACGTCGGGCTCGACCGGCCGCCCGAAGGGCGTGACGATCACTCACCGTACCCTCGGCAGCTACGTCGCGCGGTCCGCCCGGGTCTACGGCTCGGCCGCCGCCGAGGTCGCCTGGCTGCACACCCCGATCTCCTTCGACATGACGGTCACCTCGCTGTACACCGCGCTCGCCTGCGGCGGGCGGATCGTGCTCGGCGAACTGAACGACCTGGCCGCCTCCGCCGCGCCGCGCCCGGCGCTGCTGAAGGTGACCCCGTCCCATCTGGAGCTGCTGGACAGTCTGCCGGCGGCGGCGTCACCGTCCGGAATGCTGGTGCTCGGCGGCGAACTGCTCACCGGTGCCGCGTTGGGTCGGTGGCGGGACCGGAATCCGGGTGCCACGGTCTTCGCCGCGTACGGGCAAACCGAGACCACCGTCAACTGCGCGGAACTGCGCCTGCCACCCGGCGAGCCGACCCCGGCCGGCGCGGTGCCGGCCGGGCGTCCGTTCGAGAACACCCGGGTCTACGTTCTCGATTCGGCGCTGCGTCCGGTGCCGCCCGGCGTCACCGGCGAACTCTACGTGGCCGGGGCCGGGCTGGCCCGGGGGTACTGGAAGCGGGCCGGACTGACCGCGGAACGCTTCGTCGCCGACCCGTTCGCTGCGGACGGCTCCCGGATGTACCGCTCCGGCGACCTGGGACGGTGGAGCCGGGACGGCCTGTTGCAGATCGCCGGCCGGACCGACGACCAGGTCAAGGTACGGGGCTTCCGGATCGAGCTGGGTGAGATCGAGAACGTCGTCGCCGCGCATCCGGCCGTGGCTCGCTGCGCCGTGGTGGTTCGGGAGGACCGGCCCGGCGACCGACGGCTGGTCGGCTACGTGGTACCGGTGGGTACCGTCGGCGAGCCGGAGCTGCGTGACCACGCCGCCCGGGTCCTGCCCGACTACATGGTGCCGGCGGCCTTCGTCCGCCTCGACGAACTGCCGCTGACGGTCAACGGCAAGCTCGACCGGCGCGCACTGCCGGCGCCCGACTACGGTGCCGCCGCCGGTGGCCGCGACCCGCGCACCCCGAGCGAGGAGATCCTCTGCGGCCTCTTCGCCGAGGTCCTCGGCGTAGCCCGGGTCGGCATCGACGACGATTTCTTCACCCTCGGCGGCCACTCGCTGCTGGCGACCCGGCTGGCCAGCCGAATTCGCAACACCTTCGACGTCGAGATGTCGGTCCGGCAGGTCTTCGAGACCCCGACGGTGGCGACCCTCGGCGGCGCGTTGGACACCGCCGGCACACCGGTGCGCGGGGTCGAGCCGGTCCGGCCGAGGCCGGCGCGCATCCCGCTGTCCTACGCGCAGCGCCGGCTCTGGTTCATGTACCAACTGGAGGGCCCGAGCAGCACCTACAACATCACGATGGCGATGCAGCTCACCGGCCGGCTCGACGTCCCGGCGTTGCGTGCCGCCCTGGGTGAGGTGGTGACGCGGCACGAGTCGTTGCGGACCGTGTTCGCGGAGGACGAGCTGGGCCCGCATCAGGTGGTGCTGGTGCCGGAGCTGGCCCGACCGGAGCTGGTGCTGGTTCCGTCTTCCCCCTCCGACGTGGACAGCGATGTGACGGCCGCGGCGAGGTACGCCTTCGACCTGTCGGCGGAGTTGCCGGTGCGGGCGTGGCTGTTCGAGGTGGCGGAGCGCGAGCACGTGCTGCTGCTGGTGCTGCACCACATCGCCGGCGACGGTTGGTCGAACCCGATCCTCGCCCAGGACCTGAGCCAGGCGTACGCGGCCCGGTCCCGGGGCCGGGCGCCCCGGCTGGCGCCGCTGCCCGTGCAGTACCCCGACTTCGCGCTCTGGCAGCCGGAGTGGCTCGGTGCCGAGGACGACCCGGAGAGCCTGCTCGCCGGGCAACTCGCGTTCTGGAAGCGGACTCTGGCCGGCCTGCCGGAGGAGTTGCTGCTGCCGACGGACCGACCGCGTCCGGCGCTGCCGTCGTACGAGGGGGGCCGCGTACCGGTGGAGATTCCGGAGGAGCTGTACCAGGGTCTGCTGGCCCTGGCGAGGTCGTCCGGGGCGACGTTGTTCATGGTGTTGCAGTCGGCGTTGGCGGTGCTGCTGTCCCGGCTGGGCGCGGGTACCGACGTCCCGATCGGCACGTCGATCGCGGGGCGTACCGATGACGCGTTGTCGGGGTTGGTCGGTTTCTTCGTGAACACGTTGGTGTTGCGGACCGACGTGTCGGGGCGGCCGTCCTTCGTGGAGCTGGTGCGTCGGGTGCGGGAGGCGGACCTGGCCGCGTACGCGCACCAGGATGTGCCGTTCGAACGGCTGGTCGAGGTGCTCAATCCGGAGCGGTCGCTGGCCCGGCATCCGCTGTTCCAGGTCATGCTCTCGTTGGACAACACCGACCTGTCCAGTTCGGTCGACGTGGTACGGCTGCCCGAGCTCCAGGTCAGTAGCCGCCCGGTACGCCGCACCGTCTCCCGGGGAGACCTCGGCTTCACCTTGCGGGAGTGGCACGACGCCGACGGTGTCGCCTCGCTGCGCGGAATCCTGGAGTTCAGTGCCGATCTCTTCGACCGGGAGTCGGCGGTACTGCTGGCGGAGCGCTTCGTCCGGCTGCTCAGTGCGGTGGTCGCCGACCCCGCGGCGGGGGTGGACCGGCTGCCGGTGCTCTCCGGTGTGGAGCGCGAGTTGTTGGTGGTGGGTCGGAACGACTCGGCCCGGCCGGTGCCGGGTCTGACGTTGGGGGAGTTGTTCGAGGCGCAGGCGCTGCGCTCGCCGGACGCGGTCGCGGTGCAGTGCGCGGACGAGGTGTTGTCGTTCGCGGAGGTGGACTCCCGGGGCAACCGGTTGGCCCGGCACCTGCTGGGTCGTGGGGTGCGGCCGGGTGACGTGGTGGGGTTGCTGTTGCCCCGCTCGGTGTCGTGGGTGGTGGCGATGCTGGCGGTGGTGAAGGCGGGTGCGGCGTACTGCCCGATCGACCCGGAACTGCCGGCCCAGCGGATGAGTTTCGTGCTGGGGGACGCGGCGCCGTCAGCACTGCTGGCGGTGTCGTCGACGGTGTCGGCGGTGTCCGGGTTGATGGACGGCCGGGTGCTGGTGCTGGACGATCCGGCCGTGGCGGCGGAGGTGGGGTCGTTGCCGGGGATGGGGCTGTCGGTGCCGGAGCGGGGCGGCCGATTGCCGCTGGACGGTCTGGCGTACGTGATCTACACGTCGGGTTCGACGGGACAGCCGAAGGGCGTCGCCGTCACCCACCGTGGGCTCGCGTCGTTCGCCGCCCACCTGATCGAGAAGCTCGACGTGACCTCGGACGACCGGGTGTTGCAGAACGTGTCGCTGAACTTCGACTCCTCGCTTTCGGACCTACTCACGGCGTTCTGTGCCGGAGCCCGCCTGGTGCTCAACCCGGCGGATCAGGCGGTCACCGAAGCGGACCTGACCGCGCTCGTCAACCGGTACGGCATCACCCAGTTGGCGGCCAGCCCGACCATGCTGCGGACCCTGGACCACATCGAGGTGCCGACCCTGCGCGGCGTGCACCTCGGCGGCGAGCCGCTCCCCGCCGAACTGGCCGAGACCTGGGTCCGGGCCGGCGTCCGGGTGGTGCAGGGCTACGGGCCGACGGAGTCGACGGTGGCGGTGACCACGTCGGGTGCGTTGGCGGTGGGTGAGCCGCCGCACATCGGCGGGCCGGTGGCGAACTCGCAGGTCTACGTGCTGGACGGCGGGTTGTCGCCGGTACCGGTGGGCGCGGTGGGCGAGCTGTACGTGGCGGGTGCCGGGTTGGCCCGCGGCTACGTGCGCCGCCCGGGGCTGACGGCGGAGCGTTTCGTGGCGTCTCCGTTCGGTGCCGCGGGGTCCCGCATGTACCGCACGGGGGACCGGGTGCGCTGGTCCCGGCGCGGGGTGTTGGAGTTCGTCGGTCGGTTGGACGACCAGGTCAAGATTCGTGGGTTCCGGGTCGAACTGGGCGAGGTCGAGGCGGCGGTGGCCGCGCACGCCGCGGTGGACCAGGCGGTGGTGGTGGTCCGGGAGGACCAGCCGGGGGACCGGCGACTGGTGGCGTACGTGGTGGCGCTGCCGGGAGCGGTGGTGGATCCGGCGCAGGTACGGGGATTCGTCTCGGGCGTGCTGCCGGGGTACATGGTGCCGTCGGCGGTGGTGGTGCTCGCGGAGTTCCCGAGATCGGCGAGTACGAAGGTGGACCGGCGGGCCCTGCCGGCGCCCGACTACGGCGCGGCTGTCGGTGGCCGGGAGGCGCGTACGCCTCGGGAGGAGATCCTCTGTGGTCTCTTCGCCGAGGTGCTGGGTGTGGAGCGGGTCGGCGTCGACGACAACTTCTTCACCCTCGGCGGTCACTCGCTGCTGGCGACCCGGCTGGCCAGCCGAATCCGTGCCGTGCTGACCCGGGACATGCCGGTCCGGCAGCTCTTCGAGCATCCCACCGTGGCGGAACTCGCCCCCGCGCTCGACAGCACGATGAGCCGAGGTGTCCTGGCCCCGGTCTGGCCCCGCCCGGAGCGTATCCCACTCTCCTTCGGGCAGCGCCGACTCTGGTTCCTCAACCGCTTCGAGGGTGCCGATCCCACCTACAACATGCCGCTGGCACTGCGCCTGTCCGGCCCGCTCGACACCGAGGCGCTGGACGCGGCCCTGGGCGACCTGGTGGCCCGGCACGAGTCGTTGCGGACGGTGTTCGCAGAGGACGAGCTTGGCGTGCACCAGGTGGTGGTGGCGCCGGAGATAGCGCGGCCTGAGCTGGTGCGGGTCTCCTCGACGCCGGCCGGTGTACCGGGTGAGGTGACCGAGGCGGCGCGGTACCCATTCGATCTCTCGGTGGAGCTGCCGGTCCGGGCCTGGTTGTTCGAGGTGGCCGAGGAAGAGCACGTCCTGCTGCTGGTGGTGCACCACATCGCGGCGGACGGTTGGTCCGCCCCGCTGCTGATGGCCACGCTCGGCGACGCCTACCGGGCCCGCCGCAACGGTGTGGCGCCGACGTGGCAGCCGCATCCGGTCAGCTATGTCGACTACACGCTGTGGCAACACGAGCTACTCGGCTCCGAGGAGGACCCGGACAGCGGCATCAGCCGGCAACTCGGGTTCTGGACCGAGACCCTTGCCGGTATGCCGGAGGAGCTGCTGCTGCCGACGGACCGGCCGCGACCGGCGGTGCCGTCGTACTCCGGTGGTCGGGTGCCGGTGGAGATCCCGGACGAGCTGTACCGGGGATTGTTGGGCCTCGCCCGCTCGTCGGGCGCAACGTTGTTCATGGTGCTGCAGTCGGCGTTGGCGGTGCTGCTGTCCCGGCTGGGCGCGGGTACCGACGTCCCGATCGGATCGCCGGTCGCGGGGCGTACCGATGACGCGTTGTCGGGGTTGGTCGGTTTCTTCGTGAACACGTTGGTGTTGCGGACCGACGTGTCGGGGCGGCCGTCCTTCGTGGAGCTGGTGCGTCGGGTGCGGGAGGCGGACCTGGCCGCGTACGCGCACCAGGATGTGCCGTTCGAACGGCTGGTCGAGGTGCTCAATCCGGAGCGGTCGCTGGCCCGGCATCCGCTGTTCCAGGTCATGCTCTCGCTCAACAACAACGACCAGTCGCCGGCCGGCACCGCCGTCTCGTTGCCGGAACTCTCCGTGACCGCCCAGCCGCTCGGTGCCGGGGTCAGCAAGTTCGACCTGCTCTTCGGCTTCAGCGAGCTGCGCCGGGCTGGCGCGGCGACCCGGTTGCACGGGGTGCTGGACTTCAGCGCGGACCTGTTCGACCGCGAGTCGGCGGCCACGTTGGCATCCCGGTTCGTGCGGCTGTTGGAGGCCCTGGTCGCCGATCCGACCGCCCGGGTGGACCAGGTCGAGGTGGTGGAGCCGGTCGAGCGGGAGCTGCTGGTGATGGGCCTCAACCGGACGACCCGGGCGGTTCCGGCCCTGACGTTCGGGGAGTTGTTCGAGGCGCAGGTGCTGCGCTCGCCGGACGCGCCGGCGGTGGAGTGCGCGGACGAAGTGTTGTCGTTCGCGGAGTTGGACTCCCGGGCCGACCGGTTGGCCCGGTACCTGCTCGGTCGCGGGGTGCGGGCGGGTGACGTGGTCGGGGTGGCGATGCCCCGCTCGGTGTCGTGGGTGGTGGCCACGCTGGCGGTGGTGAAGGCGGGCGCGGCGTACTGCCCGATCGACCCGGAACTGCCGGCGCACCGGTTGGAGTTCCTGGTGGCGGATGCGGCGCCCGCGGTGCTGCTGACGGTGTCCTCGACCGTACCCGTGGTGGCCGGCGCGGCGGGTGAGCGACTGGTCATCCTGGACGAGCCGGAGGTGGTGGCGGCGTTGTCGTCACTGCCGGGTGGAGAGCTGTCGGTGCCGGAGCGGGGCGGCCGGTTGGCGCTGGACGGTCTGGCGTACGTGATCTACACGTCGGGTTCGACGGGGCAACCGAAGGGCGTCGCCGTCACCCACCGTGGCCTGGCCAGCATGTTCTTCGAACACGTCGCGCGGATGGAGGTCGGCCCCGGTGACCGGCTGCTCCAGATCGTCTCGCCCAGCTTCGACGTCAGCATTGCCGAGATCGGCCACACGCTCTGCTCCGGCGCCACCCTGGTGATCGCGCCGGCCAGCCACGAGACCGGCGGCGACGAGCTCGCCGAAGTTCTCGCCGAACACTCCATCACGCACACCATCCTGCCGGCCGCGCTGCTGGCGACGGTGCCGCACGGCGTCGCCACCACCCTGCGGACGATCTGTACCGGTGGCGAGGCGCTCTCCGTCGCACTCGCCTCCCGCTGGGCCGCCTCCGGAGTCCGGCTCGTCAACGCGTACGGGCCGACGGAGTCGACGGTGGCGGTGACGATGTCGGCACCGCTGGCCGAGGGCGAGGTCCCGCACATCGGCGTGCCGGTGGCGAACTCGCGGGTTTACGTACTGGACGACTCACTGCGTCCGGTGCCGGTGGGCGCGGTCGGTGAGTTGTACGTGACGAGCCTGGGTCTGGCCCGTGGTTATGTCCGTCGGCCGGGGTTGACGGCGGAACGCTTCGTGGCCTGCCCGTTCGGGCCGGACGGGTCGCGGATGTACCGCACCGGCGACCGGGTGCGGTGGTCCCGGCGCGGGGTGCTGGAGTTCGTCGGCCGCTCGGACGACCAGGTGAAGATTCGTGGGTTCCGGGTCGAGTTGGGCGAGGTCGAGGCGGCGGTGCGTTCGTACCCGTCGGTGGACCAGGCGGTGGTGCTGGTCCGGGAGGACCGGCCGGGCGATCGGCGTCTGGTCGGGTACCTGGTGCCGGTGGCCGGGCAGGACGTCGACCCCGCGGCGGTGCGGGCGCACGTGGCGGAGTTGCTACCCGGTTACATGGTGCCGTCGGCGGTGGTGCTGCTTGACGAGTTTCCGAGATCGGCGACCACCAAGGTGGACCGGCGGGCCCTGCCGGCGCCCGACTACGGCGCGGCTGCCGGTGGCCGGGAGGCGCGTACGCCTCGGGAGGAGATCCTCTGTGGTCTCTTCGCCGAGGTGCTGGGCGTGGACCGGGTCGGCGTCGACGACAACTTCTTCACCCTCGGCGGCGACAGCATCATCTCGATCCAGTTGGCCAGCCGGGCGCGCCGGGCCGGCCTGGCGCTCTCCGCCCGGCACGTCTTCGAGCACCAGACGGTCGCCGAACTCGCGGCCGTGGTCGAGGACGCCGTCGACGAGCGGACCGAGGAACCCGGCGCAGGCCTTGGTGCGGTGCCGGTCACCCCGATCGTCGGATGGCTGGCCGAACTCGGTGGCCCGGTCGACGGCTTCCACCAGGCCCGCTTCCTGCACGCCCCGGCCGGTGCCGACCGCCGGCAGCTCGCCGACGTACTACAGGCTCTGCTCGACCACCACGACGCGCTCCGGCTCCGCGTCGACCGCGCGGCCGGTACCGGCTGGAACCTCAGCGTCGGCCCGCCCGGCTCGGTACCCGCCGACGACTGCCTGCGGCACGTCGACGTCACCGGTCTGGACCCCGCCGGGTACCTCGACCGGGTGCGCGCCGAGGCCGCCGCTGCCCGGGACCGGCTGCGGATGGACGGCCATCTGGTACAGGCGGTCTGGTTCGACGCCGGCCCGGACCGGTCGGGTCGTTTCCTGCTCGTCGTACACCACCTTGCCGTCGATGCGGTCTCCTGGCGAATCCTGATGCCGGACCTGGTCGAGGCCTGGGAGGCGGTCCGGGCCGGTCAGCCGGTCCGGTTGGCCCCGGTCGGCACCTCGTTGCGGACCTGGGCGCGCCGCCTCAGCGAGTGGAGCCGACAACCGCAGCGCCAGGCCGAACTCGCGGCATGGACTGCGGAACTCGGCGAGCCGGAGGCCCCGCTGGGCGTCCGGCCGCTCGACCCGGCGGTCGACGTGGTGGCCTCGGCCGCCGGGCTCACCCTGAGCCTGCCCACCGACGTCACCGAGGCGGTACTGACCGAGGTGCCGGCCACCTACCACGCCGACGTGGCCGAGGTGCTGCTGGCCGGGCTGGCCATCGCGTTCCGGACCGCCGGGCTGCCCGGCGCCCGGGGCGTCCTGGTGGACCTGGAGAGCCACGGCCGGGCCGAGGAGGTGATCGGCGGCGTGGACCTGTCCCGCACCGTCGGTTGGTTCACCGCGACATACCCGGTGCGGCTCGACCCGGGCCCCGCAGACCTGGCCGAGCTGCGCGACGGTGGGCCGGTCGTCGGCGACGTTCTGAAGCGGGTGAAGGAGCACCTGCGCGAGGTGTCCGACCGTTGCCTCGGCTACGGGGCGCTCCGGCACCTCGACCCCCGCAGCGGAGAGGTCCTGGCACGGCTGGCCCGACCGCAGGTGGGCCTCAACTACCTGGGCCGGGTGCCGGCCACGTCGAACGGGCCGGGCGCCGACTGGTCGGTCGCCACGGATGTGCCGGGCGTGGTCGGCCAGGATCCGGCGATGCGGCTGCCGCACGCCCTGGAGATCGTCGCGTTCGTCCGGGACACCGGCTCCGGGCCGTGCCTGGAGACCACCTGGGTCTGGCCCGGCGAACTGTTCACCGAGGACCGGGTCCGGGACACCGTACTGGCCTGGTTCGACGCGCTTGCCGCGCTGGTGCGGCAGAGCCGCTCGGCGGGCGGCGGGCTGACCCCGTCCGACGTATCCCTGGCCGGTCTGGACCAAGCCGAGATCGACCTACTCGAAGCCGAATGGGAGACAGACGAATGAGCCCTTCTCAACCTGGACAAGGCGGCGCGGGCACCCCGGCTCCCACCTCCGGCCAGCAGGGATCGCAGGGGAGGGTCGAGAAAGGCGCGGTGGGCCGGGGCAAGCTCGACGACATCCTGCCACTGACGCCGCTACAGGAGGGCATGCTCTTCCACAACCAGTTCGACGAGTCGGCGCTCGACGTGTACGCCGCCCAACTGGTCGTCGACCTGGCCGGTCCGCTCGACGAGACAGCCCTGCGCGCGGCCGGGGAGGCGCTGCTGGCCCGGCACCCGAGTCTGCGCGCCGGCTTCCGGCACCGGGGACTGAGCAAGCCGGTGCAGGTCATCCCCCGGTCGGTCCGGCTCCCGTTCACGGTGCACGACCTGACCGGGACGCCCGAGCAGGAGCAGGATCAGGCCGTCCGGCGGATCGCGGCGATCGATCGGGTCACCCGCTTCCAGCTCGGCCGCCCACCCCTGCTGCGGTTCATCCTCATCCGGCTGACGCCGGAGGAACACCGGCTGGTCCTGACGATGCATCACATCCTGGCCGACGGTTGGTCCACTGCGGTGCTCTGGCGCGACCTGCTCGCCCTCTACCACGGTCGGGGGGAGGCGCCGGAACTGCCGCAGGTTCCGCCCTACCGCCGGTACCTGGCCTGGCTCGCCGAGCAGGACTCGGAGGCGGCCCGGACCGCGTGGCGGGAGTATCTCGCCGAACTCGACGCCCCGACGCTCGTGGCGCCGCTTGCCGGGACCGAACCGGAACTGCCGCAGCAGCAGCGGCGCACCCTGTCGCCCGAGGTCACCGAGGCGCTCACCGGATGGTGCCGGTCCCGTGGGGTCACCCTGAGCACGGCCGTGCAGGCCGCCTGGGTACTCGTGCTCGGTCACCTCACCGGGCGTACCGACGTGGTCACCGGCATCACGGTGTCGGGGCGCCCGCCCGAACTGCCGGGTGTGGAGACGATGGTCGGTCTGTTTATCAACACCGTTCCGCTGCGGGTCCGACTCCGACGCGGCGAGACCCTCGGCGGCCTGGTCGAGCGGATGCAGGCGGAGGGCCTGCGGATGCTCCCGTACCAGCATCTCGGCCTGGCGGACATCCAGGCGGTGACCGGCCTGCCCAAACTCTTCGACGCGCCCACGGTCTTCGAGAACTACCCCACCGGGCGGACGGGCGCGGCCGGGGAGCCGTCCGGCCCGGACCAGCTGCGCGTCACCCGGGTGCACGGTCAGGACGGGACCCACTACCCGCTCACCCTCGCCGCCGCACCCGGCCGCGAACTCGTGCTGCGGGTCGACCACCGGCCGGCGGTGTTCGATCCCGAGTTCGGCCGCCGGACCCTGGACCGGGTCGCGCGGGTGCTCGAACGGCTCGCGGCCGCTCCGGAGACCGTGCTGGACCGGTTGGACCTGCTGCTGCCCGGCGAGCGCGAACAGTTGCTCACCTGGTCTGCGGGGGCAGAGCCGCCGACCCCCGCCACCTTGCCGGCCCTCTTCGAACGGCAGGTGCGTACGACCCCGGACGCCGTGGCGGTGGTCGACGACGACGAGTCGGTGACCTTCGCGGAGCTGAACCGGCGGGCGAACTGGTGGGCCCATCGCCTCATCGCCCGGGGCTTCGGACCGGAGCAGGTGGTCGCCGTCGCGCTGGGGCGCCGAGCCGACCTGCCGGCCGCCCTGCTGGCGGTGGCCAAGGCCGGTGCCACCTACCTGCCGCTGGACCCGGCCTATCCGGCCGACCGCCTCGCCGCCCTGCTCGCCGATGCCGCGCCGGCCGGCCTGCTCAGCACAACGGAGATTGCCGGAGACCTCGGCGTGCCCGTCGGGTTGCCGGTGCTGGCCATGGACGACGTCGAGGTCGAGCCAGCGCCGGAGCACGACCCGGTGGACGCCGAGCGGACCGCTCCGCTGCGCACGACACACCCGGCCTACCGGATCTACACGTCCGGCTCGACCGGACGCCCCAAGGGGGTCGTGGTCACCCACGGCGGACTGGCTGCGCTCGTCGCCGGCCAGACCCGGGCCTTCCGGGTACGTCCAGGTGACCGGGTACTCCAGTTCGCCGCGCTCGGCTTCGACGCCACCGTCTCCGAATTCTGGGTGACCCTGGTCTCCGGTGCCACCCTGGTGCTCACCGCGAGCGACCGCATGTTGCCCGGTCCGCCCCTCGCGGGACTGATCGCGGAGCGTGGGGTCAACAGCCTCACGCTGCCGCCCACCGCGTTGGCCGCGCTGCCGCCGGACGCGCTGCCGCCCGGCGGCACGCTCGTGGTCGCCGGCGAGGCCTGCCCGCCGGCACTGGTCACCCGCTGGGCGCCGGGCCGACGCATGGTGAACGCCTACGGGCCGACCGAGAACACGGTCTGTGCCACGATGAGCGGACCGCTGCCCGACGGCGACCTTCCACCCATCGGGCGGCCGATCGACGGCACCCGCGTCTACCTGCTCGACCAGCGGCTCGGGCTCGCGCCGCTGGAGGGCACCGGCGAGCTGTACCTGGCCGGTGCCGGCCTCGCCCGTGGCTACGCCGACCGGCCGGGGCTGACCGCCGAGCGGTTCGTCGCCGACCCGTACGGGCCGCCCGGCTCCCGGATGTACCGCAGCGGTGACCGGGCGCGTCGGCGGGCCGACGGCAACCTTGAGTACCTCGGCCGGACCGACACCCAGGTCAAGATCCGTGGCTTCCGGATCGAGCTGGGAGAGATCGAGGCGGTACTCGGCGAGCACCCGGCGGTGGCCCAGGCGGTCGTGGTGGCCGGCGCCGACCACGAGGACCAGCCGCGCCTCGTCGGCTACGTGGTGGAAAGTGCCAGCAGCGCGGCCCCCGACCTGCGGGCGTACCTGGCTGACCGGCTGCCCGACCACATGGTGCCGGCGGCGGTGGTGGTGTTGCCGGCCATGCCGGTCACGCCGAACGGCAAGGTCGACATCCGCGCCCTGCCCGACCCGCAGCTGGACGGCGCGGCCGGTGGCCGGTCACCGCGCAATCCCCGCGAGGAGATCCTCTGCGAGATCTTCGCGGAGCTGCTCGGCGTGGCGCGGGTCGGTATCGACGACAGTTTCTTAGAGCTGGGCGGGCACTCGCTGCTGGCCACCAAGCTGATCGGGCGGATCCGCGCCATCCTCGACGCCGAGGTGCCGGTGAAGCGGCTCTTCGACGCGCCGACAGTGGCGGGGCTGGCCGAGCTGCTGGACCAGCGGGAGGGGCGACGGCCGATGGTCGAACCCGTGGTGCCCAGGCCGGCCCGGGTACCGCTCTCCGCCGCGCAGCGCCGGCTCTGGTTCCTCAACCGGGTGGAGGGGCCGAGCCCCACGTACAACATCCCGATGCCGATGCGGCTCCGGGGCGACCTGGATGTGGAAGCTCTGCGGGCCGCACTCGGCGACGTGGTGCAGCGACACGAGGCCCTGGGTACCGTCTTCGCCGAGGACGAGGCGGGCCCGTACCAGACCGTCGCGGAAGGCGTCGCACCCGACTTCGCGGTCGTGCCGGTGACGCCCGAGGAGGTACCTGCGCAGATCGCCGCCGTGGCGGGCCACCGGTTCGATTTGGCGGCCGGCGAGCCACCGTTGCGGGTCCGGCTACTCGCGGTGGGCGAGCGGGAGTTCGTCCTGGTGGTGGTGGTGCACCACGTGGCCGGGGACGGCTGGTCCATGCCGTTGCTGGCGTCGGATCTGACCCGGGCCTACGCGGCGCGGTCCGCCGGCACGGCGCCGCAGTGGCCGGCGCTGCCGGTGTCGTACGCGGACTACGCGCTCTGGCAGCAGCGGGTGCTCGGCGACGAGGACGACCCGGATTCGCTGCTGAGCCGGCAGTTGGCGTTCTGGCGGGAGCGGTTGGCGGGGTTGCCGCAGGAGCTGGCGTTGCCCTGTGACCGGCCGCGCCCAGTGGTGGGCTCGCAGCGTGGTGCCGAGGTGACCTTCGCCGTGCCGGCCGAGTTGCACGAGGCGCTACTGCGGTCGGCCCGCAGCGGCCGGGCGACGTTGTTCATGGTGCTGCACGCCGCCGTGGTGGGCCTGCTGTCGAGGCTGGGCGCCGGTGTCGATGTGCCGGTCGGTACCCCGGTGGCCGGCCGTTCCGACGCGGGGCTGGAGGGGGTGGTCGGGTTCTTCGTCAACTCTCTGGTGCTGCGGGCCGACGCTTCCGAGGATCCGCCCTTCCGGGAGCTGTTGCGGCGGGTCCGGGAGGTGGACCTGGCGGCGTTCGCGCACCAGGACGTGCCGTTCGAGCGGCTCGTGGAGGTGTTGAATCCGCAGCGTTCGTTGTCCCGGCACCCGCTGTTCCAGGTCATGGTCTCGCTCAACAACACCGAACCGACGCCGGGGGAGGCGGCCTCCACGGGATTGCGGGTCGAACGGGAGCGGGTCGAGGTGCGGACCGCGAAGTTCGACCTGCTCTTCTCCTTCGCCGAACGGCACGAGGCGGACGGTCGGGCGGCCGGCATCGAGGGTTCCGTGCAGTACAGCACCGATCTGTTCGACCCGGAGACCGCCCGGGGATTCGCCGACCGGCTGTCGCGACTGCTCACCGCCGCGGTGGCGGACCCGTCCACCCGGCTCAGCCGGCTGGAGATCCTCGACCGCGCCGAGCGTGCCCTCGTGATCCGGACCTGGAACGCCACCGAGCGCCCGTCGTCGGGCCGGCACCTGGCGGACCGGCTCGCCGACCAGGCACGCGCCACCCCCGACGGCTGCGCGGTCCGGTGCGGCACCAGCTCGTTGACCTACCGCGAACTGGACGGGGCCGCGAACCGGCTGGCCCGGTTGCTGCTGCGGCGCGGTGCCGGGCCGGACCGGGTGGTCGGGATCGCCCTGCACCGCTCGGTGGAGCAGGTGGTGGCCCTCGTCGCGGCTGTCAAGATCGGTGCCATCGCGCTCCCGCTGGACGTCGGATTGCCGGACGAGCGGGTGGCGGCGGTGCTGCGGGATGCCGGTCCGGTGCTGCTGCTGACCGCCGGCCCGGTGGCCGAACGGAGCTGGACCCGGGTGCCGCACGCGGTGCACCTGGACGCCGACGAGGTCCGCGCCGAGCTGGCCGGATGTTCCGCAGCGGCGGTGACCGACCGGGAGCGCGGCCGGCCGTTGTGCCCGGACCTGGGCCTGTACCTGCTCTACACCTCGGGATCGACAGGTACGCCGAAGGGGGTGCTCATGCCGACCCGGTCGATCGAGAACCTGGTCGAGTGGCAACGCGACACCCTTCCCGGCGGCCCCGGCATCGTGACCGCGCAGTTCGCGCCGATCGGCTTCGACGTCGCGATGCAGGAGATGTGCTTCGCGCTCGTCACCGGCCGGACCCTGGAGATCTGTCCCGAGGAGGTCCGCCGCGACGGCCGGACCCTGGTCGGATGGCTGGCGGAGCAGGAGGTGCGCGAGCTGTTCGCGCCCACCCTGGTGATCGAGGCGGTCGCCGAGTCGGCGGCGACGGAAGGGGTCCGGCTGCCGGCGCTGACCGACGTGGTCCAGGCCGGCGAGGCCCTACGCCTGAACGCCCCGATCCGCGACTTCTTCGCCGCCGAGCCGGGGCGCCGGCTGCACAACCAGTACGGGCCGACCGAGTCGCACGTGGTCACCGGTACGGTGCTGCCGGCTGATCCGGCGCACTGGCCGGAGCTGCCCGACATCGGCGGCCCGATCGACAACGTCCGGGTCTACGTGCTGGATTCCTTCCTGCGCCCGGTGCCGCCGGGTGTCACCGGCGAGGTCCACCTCGCCGGTGAGTGCCTGGCGCGCGGGTACAGCGGGCGGCCGGACCTGACCGCCGAGCGCTTCGTCGCCTGCCCGACCGGCACCGGGCGTCGGATGTACCGCACCGGCGACCTCGGTCGCTGGACCCGGGACGGGCGGATCGTCTTCGTCGGCCGCGCCGACAGCCAGGTGAAGATCCGCGGGTTCCGGGTGGAGCCGGGTGAGGTCGCGGCCGTCCTCGCCGGGCACCCCGGGGTGAGTCGCGCCGCCGTGCTGGCCCGGCCCGGCAGCGCCGGAGGCAATCTGCTGGCGGCGTATGTGGTGCCGGCCCCGGAGGCCGTCGAGCCGGCCAACTTCGCCGAGTACCTTCGCCGCCGGCTACCGGAGTACATGGTGCCGTCGGAGTTCGTGGTGATGTCGGAGCTGCCGGTCAACCGCAACGGCAAGCTGGACCGGGCCGCCCTGCCGGCGGTGGGGTCCGGTGACCGGGCGGCCAGCAGGCCGCGGACCCCCGAGGAGCACGTGCTCAGCGAGATCTTTGGTGAGCTGCTCAACCGTGCCCCGGTCGGTGTCGACGAGGACTTCTTCACCCTCGGCGGTCACTCGTTCCTGGCCACCAAGCTGGTCCAGCAGATCCGCTCCCGGCTCGGCGTCGAGCTGTCGGTCCGCAGTGTCTTCGAGGCGCCGACCGTCGCCGGCCTGGCCCGCGAGCTGGGCGCTGGCACCGAACACGACCCGTTCGCCGTCATCCTGCCGTTGCGCCGGCACGGCGACCGGCCGCCACTGTTCTGCCTGCACCCGGCCTCCGGCACGAGTTGGAGTTACGCCGGTCTGTTGGCGCACGTGTCGGCCGAGTACCCGATCTACGGGGTGCAGGCGCGCGGTCTGGGCAGCTCTGTGCCGCTGCCCAGCTCCATCGAGGAGATGGCCGCGGACTACGCAGCGCAGATCCGTGCCGCCTACCCCTCGGGGCCGTACCGACTGCTCGGGTGGTCGTTCGGCGGGCTCGTGGCGCACGCCGTGGCGACCCGGTTGCAGCAGTTCGGTGCCGAGGTGGCGGATCTGATCATTGTGGACACCTACCCGAACCCGGAGGTTGGCGTGCCGGACCGCCCGGACCACGAGATCATCGGCTCGCTCCTGGCCCGGGACTTCACCTTCGACCCGGCGGAACTCGCCACCGACCTGGACAGGGTGCTGAGCCGGTACGCCGAGCATCTGCGGCAGCGCGACCACCGGCTCGCCGCCCTCGGTGAGCAGGGCCTGAAGGACAGCATGCGGGTGTATGTCAACTGCGCCCGGCTCATGGCGGACTACCGGCCGGAGGTGTTCGCCGGTGACCTGACCTTCGTCACGGCCACGATCAAGTCCGACGCGATCGCCGGCTCGCCGGAATTGCGCGAGCACTTCACCGCCGAGGCGTGGTCCCCACTCATTAAGGGACGGATTAACAACCATCATATCGAAGAAACCCACGGTATGATTTTCAGCAATCCTTCGTCTGTCGCGGCGGTCGGCCGCGTGGTGGCCGCGACGCTTGCACAGACGGAAAAGACATCCGGTCGCGGGTGACGGACCGGCACTTTCCAGGCTCGTTCCGGAGGACCTTCCGTGGCTCGATATCTGTTCGTTCCGTACCCGATGCATGGGCACGTCAATCCGATGGTCCCGATCGCCGCGGAGCTGGTGCGGCGCGGGGAGACGGTGACTGTGGCGGTCGCGGCGCAGTTCGCCGACGTGTTCCGCGAGGTCGGCTGTGCGGTTACCGAAATCGTCACGACGGTGGTGACCGATTGGCCGGAGAATCCGACCGCGGAGCAGCGTCGGCGGAATCGGCGGGCGGCCTTGCGGATGTTCCGCGAGCGTCGCGGCGTGGTGCGCCGGTTGCGGAAGCGGTGGCCGGGGTGGCGGCCCGACGTGGTGGTGACCGACCTGGCCGCCCGGTGGGGACAACTGGCCGCCCTGCGCGAGGGCACCCCGCTCGCGTCGTTGAGCGTCACCTACACCGTGAGCGAGGAGATGGTCGTCGAGAACCTGCGCCGGCAGCGCGGCGATCGTTGGGTCCGTACCATCCGGCGGCTCGGCCTGTTGCCGCAGTTCCACCCAGCGCTTCGGGACCGGGCCCAGTTGGCGCTGGTCAACGCCACCCCGGAGCTCCAGCCGCGGTGGGAGACGTTCGGCGACCGGTACCACTTCGTCGGGCCGTTGTTGCGCGACACCAGCGGCTACGGTGACACGGACCTGCCGTGGGAGTCGATCGAGCGCGGTCCCACGCTCTTCTTCTCGCCGGGCACGGTCTTCGGGTGTGGGCCGCGGTTCTTCCGGGACCTTGCGGACGCCTTCGCGGCTACCGAGTGGACGGTGGTGCTGGCGACGGCGGCCACCGACCCGGCCGCGCTCGGTGACCTGCCGCCGAACGTCATCGCGCGCCGCTATGTGCCGCAGTCTGCGGTGCTGGCCCGGTCCGCGGTCTTCCTGACCCGGGCGAGCATGAACTCGGTGCTGGAGGCGGTCCGGCACCGAGTGCCGATGATCGCCCTGCCCCGCGCTTACGACCAGCGCGGGGTGGCGGCGCGGCTGGCACAGCTGGGCGTCGCCGTGGTGCTCGACCAGGAGGCGCCCGGCGCCACGTTCGTGCAGACGGCCCGCCGGTTGAGGCCCGACCCGGAGGTGGCCCGCGCGCTGGAGCGGATGGCGGCGCCGATGCGCGACGCCGATCCGGTCGGTGCGGCGGCGGACGCGCTGCAGAAGTTCGCAGCGGACCGTTGACCCTGCGCCAACCCGGACCGCGTACCGGCCCCGAACTCACTGGCAGCCCGACGGACGGAGTTTCCATGGACCTCGGCGATCCCGACCTTTATCTCGACATCGACCGCTACGCGTTCTGGGACGGGCACGTCGCCAGCGGTCGGGCGGTCTGGAGCGAGCCCGGAAGCTCACCGAACGGATTCTGGTCGGTCTTCTCGTACGACGCGGTACGCCAGGTCCTCGCGCCGAACGGTCCCTTCACGTCGGAGTACGGGATGATGATCGGGTTCGACGCGACCCGTCCCGACCGGTCCGGCGGCCAGATGCTGGTGGTGACCGACGGAGCACACCACGAGCGACTGCGGAAACTCGCCGGGGCGATGCTCTCGCGCCGGACGGCGGCCGCCCTGAACGACTTCGTCGAGAAGGAGATCCGCGACCTGCTGACGAAGTGTCGGGACACCGCCGCGACCGACGTCACCGCGGATCTCGGACCGCGCATCCCGGCCTCCGTGGTCTGCGAGATCATGGGCGTACCGGCCCAGGACCGGGATCGCCTGCTGACCCTGACGAACCACGCGTTCGGTGGGACGGACAGCAGCTTCTCGGCTATGACGCCGGCCGAGGCACACACCGAGATCCTGCTGTACTTCTCCGACCTGATCGAAACCAAGCAACGCCGGCCCGGCGACGACCTGGTGAGCATCCTCCTCGCTGACCCCGAGCTCTCCGCGACCGACGTGTTGATGAACTGCGACAACGTGCTGGTCGGTGGAAACGAGACGACGCGACACGCGGTGACCGCCGCGTTCAGCGTGCTGGGCACGACCCCGGGCGTACTGGACTCGCTGCGCGACGACCCCGACCTCAACCCGCTGATGGTCGAGGAGATCATCCGATGGTCCTCTCCGGCCATGCACGTCCTGCGGGTCGCCACCGACGATGTCGTCGTCGGTGACGATCCCATCCGTCGCGGCGAGCCGGTCGTCGCGTGGCTGCCAGCGGCCAACCGGGATCCTCGCGAATTCGCCGATCCGCAGGTCTTCCGGCCCGGTCGCCGGCCCAACAAACACCTGGCGCTCGGCCACGGCCCGCACCACTGCCTCGGCGCCGCGCTGGCCCGGATGGAATTGTCCGCGCTGCTTCGGGTGATCGCCGACGAGATCCGGTCGGTCCGGGTCACCGACGGGCCGATCTGGCAACGCAGCGTGCTGGTGCAGGGGTACCGCCAGGGTCATTGCGTTCTCGGGTTGTTGCTGATCACGGCGGTGATGAGGTCGTGGGGGCGGCGGTCGGCTCGTCGGGTGGCGCGGGCGATGTTGGTTTCCCCGTTGGTGCGGTGGAACCCGATCGAGGTGTTACGCAGGGTGGCCATGACGGCGG
>NZ_JBXUOW010000036.1:0-60063 GCF_057196645.1 Micromonospora sp. ATLC16 | reverse complement strand
CGGCCACCTGACCCGAATCCCTGCACCTACCAGCAGAAAGGCCGCTCTTCGAGAGCCCGGAGACCTCGCGCGCCCACAGCGACACGTGGCGATCCCACACCCAAACCTAGCGGACAAAACGGTCAAGCCAAAACGGTCAGGCAGGGAGCCACACCCTCTGACGGATCGAGGTCAGGACGACGTCAGGCCAAAAAGGACATTCGCGGACTACTCCGGGGCCCTGCCATACAGCCGGACCGATCATTGTGCTCGGTTGCTATTCTTCCGGCGATAATGCTGACCACGACGTTGAGCAAGGCGGGCGCGGCCACCAGCCGGGAGGGCTGTCCGGGTGAGGATAAACCAACTGCCGTTGCAGCAGTTCATCGACGACGCTGCCATGCAGCTTCTCGACGTGGAGCGTACTGAATTCGCCGTCTGGCCGTACCGTTGGCGGCAGCAGATCGTCGGTCGGAATCTTTCTCAGCGCACGTTCAATTTCCCCTTCGATCTCGTGGAGCGCGTAGGGGCCGAATGCACGATTGGCTTCGAGTGGTCGATAGAGGCCCGCATCCTGAACCTCTCGCATCCACGCGCTCAGCCTGGCTTCCCACCCTGGAGCCACGACCGTCGCAAGATTATCCCAATAAAGGATCGCCCGCTGTAAAACCGACCGGGGCGCATTCGCAAAAGGATAGTAGAGCATCCCGGCCATATCGACCTCCAAAGCACCGGCTCATCCCAAGCTAACCGACGCAAGCCAACTAGCTTTCGCTAGAAGGTCAAGTCGACTGTCAGGATGGTGACAGCAACGATTTATGTCAGCATCACCGGTTCGGGTCTTTCGACTCACAATGCGACGATGGCTGCTGTTTCGGCTGGTAGTTCGATCCGGTCGCGCTGCACGGTAACGCCGCTGCCCGTGGCCAGCAGCACCCGCCGGGCCACCCCTGGCATCGTTACCCGCTGGGGTTTGCCGGCCAGGTTCGCCGCGACCAGGCAGCCACCCCGCCGCATCACCAGGAACTGGTCGCCGTGGCGTACCTCTACCGCGGACAGGTGTGGATCCGACAGCTCCGGGCGGGACTTGCGGAGCGCGATGAGCCGCCGGTAGAAGTCGTACATCTCGCGGTGTTCGGCTTTGTCCAGCTCGGCCCAGTCGAGCCGGGACCGGAGGAAGGTCTGCGGGTCCTGCGGGTCCGGCACGTCGCCGGGTGGCCAGCCGTGGGCGGCGAACTCCGCGCGACGGCCGGTGACCACGGCGGTGGCCAGTTCCGGCTCCGGGTGCGAGGTGAAGTACTGCCAGGGCGTCGAGGCGGCCCACTCCTCCCCCATGAACAGCATCGGCGTGAACGGCGCGGTCATCAGCAGCACCGCCCCCACCCGCAACATCGCCGGCGACAGCGAGGCCGAGAGGCGGTCGCCAACCGCGCGGTTGCCGATCTGGTCATGGTTCTGCAGGTACGCGACGAAGCGGTGGCCGGGCGTGCGCGGGTCGACCGGGCGGCCGTGTTGGCGGCTGCGGAAGCTAGACCAGGTGCCGGTGTGGAAGAAGCCGCCGGTGAGCACCGCCACCAGGCACTCCATGGTGCCGAAGTCGCCGTAGTAGCCCTGCCGCTCCCCGGTGAGCAGGGTGTGCAGGGCGTGGTGGGCGTCGTCGTTCCACTGGGCGTGCAGGCCGTGGCCGCCGGCCTCCCGGGGAGTGATCAGCCGGGGGTCGTTGAGGTCGGATTCGGCGATCAGGGACAGCGGGCGATTCACATGAACAGAAAGCGATTCGACCTCGACGGCGATCTCTTCCAGCAGATGCACGGCGCGGGTGTCGGGCATGGCGTGTACGGCGTCCAGGCGCAGCCCGTCGACGTGGTAGTCGCGCAGCCACATGAGCACGCTGTCGATGATGAAGCGGCGCACCCCGTCGGAGTGCGGTCCGTCCAGGTTGACGGCGTTGCCCCAGGGGGTGCTGCGCTCGGCGAGGTACGGCGCGAACTTCGGCGCGTAGGCCCCGGAGGGCCCGAAATGGTTGTAGACGACGTCGAGGATCACCCCCAGTCCGCGAGCGTGGGCGGCGTCCACGAACCGTTTCAGGCCGTCCGGCCCGCCGTAGGGTTCGTGCGGGGCGTACCAGCAGACGCCGTCGTAGCCCCAGTTGTGTTCCCCGTTGAAGGCGTTGACCGGCAGCAGCTCGACCAGGTCGACACCCAGGTCGACCAGGTAATCGAGTTTGCCGATCGCCGCGTCGAAGGTGCCTTCCGGGGTGAAGGTGCCGACGTGCAGCTCGTACAGGATGCTGCCGGGCAGCTGCCGGCCGGTCCACCCGTCGTCGGTCCAGCGGAAGGCCGCGTGGTCGTAGATCCGGCTGGGCGCGTGCACCCCGGACGGCTGCCGGGCCGACCGGGGGTCGGGCAGCGGCTGGTCGTCGTCGTCGAGCAGGAACGCGTAGTCGGTGCCGGCGTCCGGCACCTCGACCCGCCACCAGCCGTCCCGGCCGGCGCGCATCTCGTGGTCCGCCGCACCCGGCAGGTGCAGCCGTACCCGTGTCGCCTCGGGCGCCCAGACGGTGAACTCGGTCATGACGCAGCCTCCCGGGTCAGGTGGTAGGCACCAGCAGCGCGACCGGATAGGTGGTCAACAGGTCCGCGAGGCGGACCCGAGAGCCACTGTAGACCCGACCGGTGAACAGGCACGACATCTCTTCAGCGGGTAGTGACAGGGTGCTGTCCCGCCAGCCGCCGGCCGCCGCCAGCCGCAACGGCAGCCGGGTGGCCACGGCGACCGCACCACCCCGGTCGAAGGCGACGGCGTGCCGGGCCGTCGGGCCGTGCACGATGAGCGGCTGGTAGTCGCCGAACAGCTCCGGGTGGTCGCGGCGCGCCCGCAGGGTCCGCGACACCACCAGCAGTTTCGCCGCGCCGGTCTCGTCCACCGGCGGCTGCCAGCCGGCGTCGAGCCGGGCCAGCAGTTCCCGGCGTACGGCGAAGTCGACCGGACGGCGGTTGTCGGGGTCTACCAGGGAGTTGTCCCACAGCTCGGTGCCCTGGTAGGTGTCGGGCACCCCGGGCATGGCCAGTTGCACGAGCTTCTGCCCCAGCGAGTTCGACCAGCCGGGCGGGGTGATCTCGGCGGCGAGGGCGGCCAGCTCCGAGCTGACGGCCGGGTCGTCGTACATGGCGTCGACCAGGGCGTGCATGGCCCGTTCGAAGGCCGGGTCGGGATCCGTCCAACTGGTCGAGGCCGCCGCTTCCCGGGCGGCCTTCTCCGCGTACGCGTGCAGGCGCTCACGCTCGATGGGCCAGGCACCGACGGCGGTCTGCCACAGCAGGTGCGCCAGGGCGGCGTCGGGCAACGGCACCGCGGCGCTCCAACGGGTGACCGCCTCGGCCCAGCGCTGTGGCAGTTCGGCGAGGACGGCGAGGCGGGCGCGGACGTCCTCGCCGCGTTTGGTGTCGTGGGTGGACAGGGTGGTCATGCTCGCCGGCCAGCGCTCGTGGCGGGCGGCGGCGAAGCGGTGGAACCGGCCGGGCAGGGTGCCGAAGTGGGTGGGGCTGCCGCCGACCTCGTTGAGCGCGATGAACCGGCTCCACCGGTAGTAGGCGGTGTCCTCGACGCCCTTTGCCATCACCGCGCCGGTGAACTGCGGGAAGCGGCGGGCCAGTTCGTCGTCGGGGTCGCGGAGTCGGCGGGTGATCTCGTCCAGCGCGCCGGTCAGGTCGGTGCGGCGGCGGCCGGCCTCGGCGCGGGCGTTGGCCAGGTGCCGGGCACCGTCGGGCGGGTAGCCCCGGTACACGGCGAAGGCGGCGGCGAGTTCGGCCAGGGCGGCGCGGGCCGCGTCGGGCTCGACGTCGGGGGCGAGCACGGTCAGCCGGCTCAGCTCGGCGGCCAGCAGCCGGGTGGCGGCACCGAGCTTCGTGTCGTGGGTCAGGTCGGCCCAGGAGGTGGCCCGGCCGGCGAGGCGGGTGTCCAGGGCGGTGAAGTCGGCTTCGGCGTCACCGTCGACGAAGAGCCCGCCGACGGCGCCCAGCGCGTCGTAGCCGGTGGTGCCGTCGACCGGCCAGGCCGGCAGTTCCTCGCCGTACTCCAGGATCTTCTCCACGATCAGCCATGCCTCGGGGGCGGCTTCCCGCAGCCGGGCCAGGTAGCCGGCGGGGTCGCGTAGCCCGTCGGGGTGGTCGACCCGGATGCCGTCGACCTCACCGGCCGCCGCCCAGGCCAGGATCAGCTCGTGGGTGGCGGCGAACACGTCCGGGTCCTCCACCCGCAGCCCGGCCAGGCTGGAGACGGCGAAGAACCGGCGGTACGTCAGCTCGGTGTCCCCGCGTCGCCAGGAGACCAGCTCGTAGTGCTGCCGGTCGTGCACCTCGCGGGCGGTGCCGTCGCCGGTGCCGTCGGCGATCGGAAAGCGGTGCTCGTGGTAGCGCAGTTCCCCGTCGGCGAGCTCGAGGTCGTCCAGCGCGTCGGGGGTGTCGGCGAGCACCGGCAGCAGCAGCCGGCCCCGCTGCCAGTCGATGTCGAACCAGCCGGCGTACGCCGACTCGCGGCCCCGGCGCAGCACGTCCCACCAGGGCGGGTTGGCCATTGGCACGGCCACTCCGGCGTGGTTGGGGACGATGTCCACGACCAGGCCGAGGCCGGCGTCCCGCAGCGCCCGCAGCAGCCGCTGCCGGCCCGCCTCACCGCCGATTTCCGGGTTGACCTGCCGGTGGTCGACGACGTCGTAGCCGTGCGCGCTGCCCGGGGCGGCGGCCAGCAGCGGCGCGCTGTAGAGGTGGGTGACGCCGAGGTCGGCGAGGTAGCCGGCGAGACCGGCGGTGGCGTCCAGGTCGAAGCCGGGGCGTACCTGCACCCGGTAGGTGGCACCGACGGGCTTGGCGGGCATCTCAGGCCACCCTCTCCAGCACCACCAGGGAGCGGTCCGGTACGCAGAGCGTGTCGCCGGCCTCCACGGTGGTGCCCTTGTCATGATCCGGTTCGGCGGTGCTGATCACCAGTTCCCAGCGGTGGCCGAACTCGGCCGGCGGGAGGGTGAAGTCCAGCGGTGCGTCGTGGGCGTTGAAGCAGAGCCAGAACGAGTCGTCGTGGTGGCGTTGGCCGTACTGGCCGCGTTCGCGGATGCCCTCACCGTTGACGAACAGCGCCACCGAGCGACCGAAGTCGTTGCCCCAGTCCTCGCCGGTCATCTCCCGGCCGTCCGGGGTGTACCAGGCCAGGTCGGGCAGCGGCTCGTCGACCTCGCGGCCGCGCACGGTCAGGCCGGTGAAGAAGCGGCGACGCTGGAACACCTGGTGCTGGCGGCGGAACGCCACCAGCCGGCGGGTGAAGTCGAGCAGTCCGGCGTCGACGTTGTCCCAGTCGATCCAGGCCAGTTCGCTGTCCTGGCAGTAGGCGTTGTTGTTGCCCCGCTGGGTGCGGCCCAGTTCGTCGCCGTGGCCGATCATCGGTACGCCCTGCGACAGCAGCAGGGTGGCGATGAAGTTGCGGCGCTGGCGGGCGCGCAGGCCGAGTACGCCCGGGTCGTCGGTGTCGCCCTCGACGCCGCAGTTCCAGGAGCGGTTGTGGCTCTCGCCGTCGCGGTTGTCCTCGCCGTTGGCCTCGTTGTGCTTGTCGTTGTAGGACACCAGGTCGTTCAGGGTGAACCCGTCGTGGCAGGTGACGAAGTTGATGCTGTGGAAGGGACGGCGGCCGTCATCCTGGTAGAGGTCGGCGGAGCCGGAGATGCGGGAGGCGAACTCGGCGAGGGTGGCCGGCTCGCCACGCCAGAAGTCGCGGACCGTGTCCCGATACTTGCCGTTCCACTCGGTCCACTGTGGCGGGAAGTTGCCGACCTGGTAGCCGCCGGGGCCGACGTCCCACGGTTCGGCGATCAGCTTCACCCGGCTGACCACCGGGTCCTGCTGCACCACCTCGAAGAAGGTGGAGAGCCGGTCCACGTCGTAGAACTCGCGGGCCAACGTGGCGGCCAGGTCGAAACGGAAGCCGTCGACGTGCATCTCGGTCACCCAGTACCGCAACGAATCCATGATCAGTTGCAGGGAGTGGGGGCTGCGGACGTTGAGGCTGTTGCCGGTGCCGGTGTAGTCGACGTAGTAGCGCCGGTCTTCTTCGGAGAGCCGGTAGTAGCTGGGGTTGTCGACCCCCTTGAAGCTCAACGTGGGGCCAAGGTGGTTGCCCTCTGCGGTGTGGTTGTAAACCACGTCGAGGATCACCTCGATGCCGGCGGCGTGCAGCGCCTTGACCATGCCCCGGAACTCCTGCACCTGCTGGCCGAGGTGCCCCAGGGCCGAGTAGGCGTGGTGCGGCGCGAAGAAGCCGACGGTGTTGTAACCCCAGTAGTTGCGCAGGCCCAGGTCGGTCAGGCGGTGGTCGTTGACGAACTGGTGCACCGGCATCAGCTCGATGGCGGTGATGCCGAGCCGGGTCAGGTGCTCGATCATCGACGGCGAGGCGATGCCGGCGTACGTGCCGCGCAGCTCCTCGGGGATGCCGGGCAGCCGCATGGTCAGCCCGCGTACGTGGGCCTCGTAGATGACCGAGTGGTGGTACGGGATGCGCGGCGGCGCGTCGTTGCCCCAGTCGAAGTACGGGTTCACCACCACCGACTTCGGCATGTACGGCGCCGAGTCGTCGGTGTTGATCCGCTCCGGGTCGCCGTGGGTGTAGTCGTAGACCGCCGGATCCCACCGCACGTCACCGTCGATGGCCTTGGCGTACGGGTCGATGAGCAGCTTGGCCGGGTTGCAACGCAGCCCGTTGGCCGGATCGTACGGGCCGTGCACGCGGTAGCCGTACCGCTGTCCCGGCCCGATTCCCGGGATGTAGGCGTGCCAGACGTACGCGTCGACCTCCCGCAGTTCGACCCGGCGCTCGTGGCCCAGGTTCCACTCGTCGAAGAGGCAGAGTTCGATCTTCTCCGCGACCTCGGAGAAGATCGCGAAGTTGGTGCCCATCCCGTCGTAGGTGGCCCCGAGGGGGTACCGCTCGCCCGGCCAGACCTGCATTTCGCTCCTTCGGCCCACATGTCATGAGCACGCCCATGAGCGCACCCGCCGGAGCAACCCGGTGATACGCACGGTGGTAATGCCCCGCACCGTCCACCGGCAATCCATCCGATCGGGTGGGATGCAACGGTATCCGCCCGACTAAGCCGGGATGAACCCTGCGGTGTCGTCGGTCACTGTTGCCCTGTTCTAGATGCGGGATCGGCCGTCATGACGTTTCCTTGTCCGCGGGCGCGCAGTGCGCGCGCTTATCAGATCCTCGCACCGCTGGCGCGTTCACGCGTGTCCGGAACCCAACCCTGCCCGCTCGCCGCCACCGATGTCGGCGCGCTCCTCCCTGCACGGACGGAGACTGATGTGACCACCCTGCGGGTCGGCGGACGTACCGCCACCGCTCCGGACCGCGTCCACCGCCCCACGCTCACCTCGCGACCCCAGGTCCCGACGCTGTCGGGCCCGACCGCCGGGTCGCAGACCCGGCGCATCCTGATGCTGTCGTGGGAGTACCCGCCGGTGCTCGTGGGCGGCCTGGGTCGGCACGTGCACGCCCTGTCGGTGGCGCTGGTCGCCGCCGGTCACCACGTCACCGTCGTCACCCGCCACACCGACGACGCACCCCTGGAGGAATACGTCGACGGCGTACGCGTCGTCCGCGCCGCCGAAGACCCCGTCACCTTCCCACTGGCCACCGGATCACTACTGGCCTGGACCATGGCCTTCAACCACACCCTCACCCGCGCCGCCCTCCGCGCCGCCGCCACCGAACACTACGACCTCATCCACGCCCACGACTGGCTCGTCGCCCACACCGCCATCACCCTGCGAGACCACCTCGACCTCCCCCTCGTCACCACCATCCACGCCACCGAAGCCGGCCGACACCAGGGCTGGCTACCCGACGAGATGAACCGCACCATCCACGGCGTCGAACACTGGCTGGGCGGCGAGTCGAACCGGGTGATCGTCTGCTCGGGCTACATGCGCAACGAGGTGACCGGCCTGTTCGGCGTGCCGAACGACCGGGTCGACGTGGTGCCCAACGGGGTCGAGCCGCACCGGTGGCGGGTCTCCGCCGCCGCCGTGGTGAAGGCGCGCGCCCGGTTCGCCGGGAACGGCCCGCTTGTCACGTTCGCCGGCCGGCTGGTGTACGAAAAGGGCGTGCAGCACCTGATCGCCGGGCTGCCCCGGCTGCGCGAGCGGCACCCGGGGCTGCGTGCGGTGATCGTCGGCGACGGCCCGTACCGGGGTGAGCTGGAGGCCGACGTGCACCGGCTCGGCCTCCACGACACGGTCAGCCTGCCCGGTTTCCTCGGTGGCACCGACCTGCCCGCGGTGATGGCCGCCTCGGACTGCTTCGCCGTGCCCAGCATCTACGAGCCGTTCGGGATGGTCGCCCTGGAGGGCGCCGCCGCTGGTGCGCCGCTCGCGGTCGCCCAGACCGGTGGGCTGGCCGAGATCGTCCAGCCGGGCGTCACCGGCGTGACCTTCCGGCCGCACGATCCGGACGCGCTGACCGACGCGGTGCACACCCTGCTCGCTGACACCGAACGCGCCCGGACGCTGGCCCGCCGGGCCCGCGTGATGGTGCACGAGCAGTACGGCTGGGCCGCCATCGCCAGCCGCACCGCCTCGGCGTACGCCTCGGCGATCGCCCAGGCACCGACGTTCACCGCCGAACGCGCGGCGCAGCAGATGGCGCACGGGCGGGCCCTCCCGGCTGTCCCGGAGGGCAACCTGCTCGCCGCCGCCGGCCTGCGCTGACCGCTGCCTCCGTTGACGCGCCTCCGTCGCGCCCGCCCCGGTCCCTGGCCGGGTCGGGGCGGGGCGCTGACCCCCACCGGGGCGCCGCTCGCGTAGGTCAGCCGCGCGTGGTCATCGTCGGGCCAGGCCAGCGGGTCGGCTGACAGAATGTGGACATGGCAGGAATGGACAGTGGCGATGTCGACCTGGCGGTGACCGAGATGGTGAGGGTGCTCACGCCGCACGTGTCCCGGGACTGGCGGGCACACCGGGCGGGGAGCCTGGAGTGGAGTTGCTGGACGACGGCGGTACACGTCGCTCACGACCTGCTGGCGTACGCGGGTCAGGTCGCAGCCCGCCCGGTTGAGGCGTACCTGCCGTTCGACCTGGTCGTCCGGGATGACGCCGCACCGCGCGACGTCCTCGCCGTGGTCACCGCCTGCGGGCGACTGTTGAGCGACGCGGTCGGCGCTGCGGAACCGGCCGCCCGTGGCTGGCACTGGGGGCCGACCGACCCGGGTGGCTTCGCCGCACTCGGGGTCAGCGAGACGCTGGTGCACACCTGGGACATCACCCAGGGGCTCGGGATCGACTGGCGGCCACCGGCGGCACTGTGCGCGACGGTGCTCGCCCGGCTCTTTCCGCAGGCCCCGGCGGGGGATCCGGTCGATGTGCTGCTCTGGTGCACCGGCCGGATCGAGTTGCCCGGCCGTCCCCGGCTGGCGTCCTGGGTGCTGAAGGCCGCCGTCGGCTGACCCGCGACGTCGACGACGACGGTCATCCGGCGCACTGAAGGTGGCACGACGACGGCCGCCGTACCCGTGATCCGGGTGCGGCGGCCGTCGTCGTGCGGGCGGCGTCGGGCTGCCCGTGGTCAGCGCTGCTCGACGGGGAGGTAGTTCCGCTCGGTGGCACCGGCGTAGACCTGCCGTGGCCGGCCGATCTTGGTCTCCGGGTCGTTGATCATCTCGCGCCACTGGGCGATCCAGCCCGGCAGCCGCCCCAGGGCGAACAGCACGGTGAACATCTTCGTCGGGAAGCCCATGGCCTTGTAGATCAGGCCGGTGTAGAAGTCGACGTTCGGGTAGAGCTTGCGCGAGACGAAGAAGTCGTCGGCCAGCGCGATCTCCTCCAGCTGCATCGCGATGTCCAGCAGCGGATCCGGCTTGGCCATCCGGCCGAGCACGTCCTGGGCCGCCTTCTTCACGATCGCGGCCCGCGGGTCGTAGTTCTTGTAGACCCGGTGGCCGAAGCCCATCAGCTTGACGCCGTCCTGGCGGTCCTTCACCTTGCGGACGAACGACTGCACGTCACCGCCGTCGGCCTGGATGCGCTCCAGCATCTCCAGCACCGACTGGTTGGCGCCGCCGTGCAGCGGGCCGAACAGCGCGTTGACGCCGGCCGAGACGGAGGCGAACAGGTTGGCGTTGCTCGAGCCCACCAGCCGCACCGTCGAGGTGGAGCAATTCTGCTCGTGGTCGGCGTGCAGCACGAAGAGCATGTCCAGCACCCGGGCGATCACCGGGTCGACCTCGTACGGCTCCGCCGGCACACCGAACGTCATCCGCAGGAAGTTCTCCACGTAGCCCAGCGAGTTCTCCGGGTACAGCAACGGCTGCCCGATCGCCTTCTTGTACGCGTACGAGGCGATGGTCGGCACCTTCGCCATCAGCCGGACCGTGGACATCTCCACGTGCTCGGCGTCGAACGGGTCGAGGCTGTCCTGGTAGAAGGTGGAGATGGCGCTGACGGCGGAGGAGAGCACCGCCATCGGGTGGGCCTCCCGGGGGAAGCCGTCGAAGAAGCGCCGCATCTCCTCGTGCAGCAACGAGTGCCGACGGATCCGCTCGGTGAACTCGGTCAGCTCCTGAGTGGTCGGCAGCTCACCGTAGATCAGCAGGTAGGAGACCTCCAGGAAGGAGCTCTTCTCGGCCAGCTGATCGATCGGGTAGCCCCGGTAACGCAGGATGCCCGCGTCACCGTCGATGTAGGTGATCGCGGACGAACAGGCGGCGGTGTTGACGAACCCCGGGTCGTACGTCGTCAGCCCGGTTTCCTTCAGCAGCTTGCCCACACCGATCCCGGCGGGGCCCTCGACCGCGGAATGCACCGGCATCGACAGCTGCCCGCCGGGGTGATCGAGCTTGACTTCCGTCATGTGGTTCCTCGCTTCGCCGGCAGATCTACGTTGAATTGCCTTCGCTTCTACCGTAATTGCGGTGGCGGCAACACCGCCGCTCGTGGTTCGGCGGTGAGGCATGCGTCACCCGATTCCCGACCGAAGCGCCGGGAAACCCCGACGACCGGGACGGACAGGCATGAAAGGCACACGTAGCGCGCAAAGAGGCGGGACGAGGAAGGATCGCGGACCGGCGTGCGTGCCGACCTCGGCGGCCCCGACGGACCGGTCAGGAGATCGACAGCTGACGAAGCCGGCCGTCCTGGCCGACCAGGTAGAGGTCGAGGCGGTTGGCGCCGGCCCGGAAGTGCCGGTCGTCGGCGAGCAACGCCGCGAAGCGTCGGCCGCCGGGGTCCGGAGCGACCACCGGGACCACCGCCGCGACGGTGCCGTTGACGGCCACCGCCAGTTCGGTGCCGTCGGGGATGTCGTCGTCGACGGTGCCCCAGATCATGCCGGGCAGCACACCCTCGTCGGGATCGACGGCGCGGAAGGCGTCCAGCCCACCGACCCGGGCGCTGCCGGCGGTCGGCACCGCGCCCACGGCGGTGCCGACCAGCCGATGCGGTGCCGCCGGTGGTGGCGCGGCCGGTACTCCGCCGCTGATCGGCACCGGTTGGGACGGCCGGTCGTAGAAGACCTTGCCCGGGTCGGCGCGGGGCGGCTGCCGGACGGAACGACCGTCGACTCGCCAGGGCAGCCGGATGGCGGCCTCGTCGGCGACCGTCGGCAGCAGATCGACGTGTTGCCAGTTGCGGTCGTCCACCCGCCCGCCGTGCTGGCCGGGTGTCTTGACGAACAGCGGCACCCAGGCCACCTCGTCGGCGGCGGCCCGGATCGCGTCCTCGCCGCGCCCCTGCACACCCTTGGTGAAACTGACCCCGTGGTCGGCGGTGACCACCACGAGCGCCTCGTCCCACAGGCCGCTGACGCGCAGCGTACGCATCGTCTCGCCGATCAGTCGGTCGGTGTAGCCGAGCTGGGCGAGATGCCGGGCGCGGGCCAGGTGCACCCAGCCGTCACCCTCGTTCGGGAAGTCCTCCGGGGCCTCGTACCGCGCCCCGGACGGCAGGAACGCCCACGGCGAGTGCGGCATCAGCAGATGAAGGAAGTGCAGGGTCGGTCGTGCCGACGGGGTCAGGCCGGCGAGGAAGCTGGTGAACCGGGCCGGTTGGTTGGCGTTGAGACTGTCCCAGCGGAACTTCGGGTCGGTCGGCACCGGCTCGGCGGCGTCGATGCCGGCCTCCTCGGCGGTGCGTTCACGGTAGGAGTCCTCCGGGTCGATCCGGCTGTCGTGCGGCGCGGTCACCTGGCGCAGCAGCTGTGCCGTCTCGCGGACCAGCACGCCGATCCCCTGTTCCGGGGTGACCGGCTGCTCGCAGCGGCTCGGTGGGCAGAGCCGGGTGATGCTCTCCTCGGCGCGGATGTCGTACAGCCCGCCGAAGGCGGTGAAGAGGTTGTCCGGGTAGTGCGAGTAGTGCGGGGCGTACGGCTCCGCCGGGTAGCGGCCGGTCAGCATCGCCGGCAGCGCGTACGGGGTCCATCCGCTGACCCCGGTCGCGTTGCGGTACCAGGTCGATGCGGCGGCCAGCTCGGCGAAGTGCGGGAACCGGGTCGCGTCGACGCCACCGGCGGCGTCGAGCAGGGAGACCAGCGGCAGCTCGTCGAGGATCAGCATGATCACCGGCGGGTGCCGGTCGCCGGTCGCCGTGCCCGCCACGCCGCCGTCGCCCAGCGGCAGCACCACCGGCCCGGTCGGCGAGGCGAACAGGAACAGCCCGACGAAGATCGCCGGGCCGACAGCCGCCAGGCGCAGCACCCGGCCGGGGGCCGTCCAGCGGCGGTGGGCGATGGCTGCGGCGGCGCCGACCGTCAGCGCCACCAGCAGCAGCGGTACGCCCCGCAGCGGCGTGGTGTGCCGGCCCACCTGCACCGCCAGCGCGGCGACCAGCAGCCCGAGCAGCAGGCTGTGGGTGACCGTTCGCACCGCGGCTCCGGCCAGGCCGGCGAGCAGGCCCGGCAGCCCGAGCGCCACCGTCGGCAGCACCGCGACCAGGGCCACCAGCAGCAGGATCTCGCCCCGGTCGGCCCGGTGGAACAGGAAGAAGTCCGGACTGCGGCCGAGGATGTCCAGCAACGGCTGAGTGATCACCAGCCCGACCAGCGCGGTGACCTCCAGCAGCCGCCGCCCCTCGGCTCGCCAGCCGCCCGAACCCCACCACCGCCGTACGCGGCGGGCCGGCTCCCCGGTGCCCGGGAGCGCGGATCCGTCAGGCGTCGGATCGCCGTCGGCGGTAGCGCCCGTCCGGGCGGCGCCGCGGCTGCTCGCCTCGGCTCCGGTGCCGGAGCGGTCGGTCACGGAAGCGCCACCCGGTACAGGGTCCGGGTACCCGAGGGCAGCTCCAGCCGGTCCTCGACGGTGCCGTGGCCGGCGAGCAGGGCCTCGAAGGCGTCCCGCCGGTAGTCGGGGAAGATGCCGTCGGGCTTGTTCGCCAGCAGCCGGGCCGCCATCGGGTCGTCCGGGTGGACGAACTCGACCACCAGCCGGCCGCCGGGTGCGGCGAGACCGGCGAGGCAGGCCAGCACCTCCGGAAGCGGCACGTTGCGTCCGATCGCCAGGTGGTGCACCAGGGCCAGGGCGAGCACGGTGTCCGCGTTGGCCCGGCTGGCGAACGAGGCCCGTTCGATGCCGCGCCAGCCACCGCCGGGGGACGGATCGGCCAGATCCATCACCAACGGCAGCACCTGCCGTTCACCCGCGCCCCGCAGGGTGCGGTACAGCCGGTCGACCACCGCCGGGTCCTGCTCCACGGCGACCACGTAGTCGGCATGCCGGGCGGCGAGGCGGGCGTACCGTCCATCGTTGGCGCCCAGGTCGAGCACGAGCCGGCGGCGACCGGCGGCGTCGAGCGCGGCGACGACGAAGCGCTCCTTACCCGCCCGGTCGTCGCCGGAGTAGCCGCAGGTGTGCTGATAGTCGACCCAGTGGGTGGCGGCCGGCTGATGATCCAGGCGGCGGACGAGCTTTTCCAGCCCCCGCACGGTCGCCACGGCCAGCTCACGGGTGTATCCGGCGTCGCGCAACTGGGCGCGTACGTCGGAGGTGCTGGTGGCGGCGCTGCGGCGCTGTACGGAGCCGTGCAGGTGGACGTGGGTGAGCACCCCGGGCAACAGCCGACGGGCACCCCGGAACAGTGGTCCCATCTGCTCCGGCTCGATGCCGTCTACCTGGGCCCGCAGCCACGGCTGGAAGGCCAGCCCCAGGTGGGCGCCGAGCATCAGCGGGTAGAGCAACGTCTGGCAGAACTGTCGGTAGCCGGCCCACGGTTCACCGTCGCGCAGCGGGGTGAAGGACCCGATGTCGATGAAGACCGGCTCGGTGCCGCGCCACTGGAGGTTGTACGCCGAGCCGTCCTTCGTGGTGAAGCCCGCCGGCAGGGCGGCCCGGAGGATCTCCAGGTGCAGCACCGCGGCGTCGCGCAGCATGGCGAACGACCACTCGTACGGGTGTGAGACGAACGGAACGCGCTCGTGCCGAAGCACCGTCGCCCAGCCCGACGACGCCGGACCGGCCGGCAGCTCCCGCAACGGCGACTCCGCCGGCAGTTCCTCGGTGCCGCAGACCTTGCCGGCGGCGAGCAACGGCGGAAAGAAGCTGCTGGCGGCGAGGGCACGCCAGTCCTCGGCGGCGGTCCGGTCGAGCGCGCGCAGCACCTCGTCGCCGGCATGGAACACCCGGTTGGCCGGGTCACGGAACGAGCCGGGCTCCGGCCGAGGGCCGACATGCAGGGGGGTCGGTCGGGTCGACCGGCCAAGGTCCGGGATCACCATCGGGTCGGGGTCAGCCCTGGTCGGTGGGCTGGCGGCGGAACCGGCTGACGAGCCTGCGCCAGTAGAGCTTGGCCGCCACCGCGACCCCGGCGATCCCGCCGACCACCGCCTGCACGATCAGGCTGCCGGATCCCGCGTCCAGGTAGGCCAGGTGGTTCACCGACCGCTCCTTCCCTCTGCCCTCACAAACCGACACCAACCGCTGTAGCTCACATTTCGGATCAAGCGGTCTGGTCGGACTTGTGTCACCGTACGCCGCCATCTGCCCCCTGTCGGGCACAACGGCACACTTCACTGCCGATCAAGAGGTTTTCGCCTGCTTTGATCTTCGACGGCGACGGGTTGCCCGTGTTGTCCATGCCGGCCAGCCGCCGCCTCGCCCTCGATCCTCATGGTTGCCATGGTGGTGCCGGGCGCTTGGGCCCGCTTGTGCGGCTGCTGTGTGCCAGCTGTGCGGGCGAGGTCAGCACGGGGTCACTCGGTCACGCCGACCGGGTCGGTCCGGACGAAGCGCATGGACCAGGTTCTTGACCCGTCGGGTCGTTGCCGCACGTAGAGATGGTCGGCTGCCGGCGTCGGCGCCTCCGGTGGCCGGCGCAGCACCCACAGCCGCGGCGGGGCGCCGTCCGGGCCGGCCGGCAAGGACCGGACCAGGTCGTGGGCCGGACCGCCGACGAAACGTACGGTCACCTCACTCATCACGTTCCGCCTCCAGCCCGCCCGGCCCGTCGGGCGTCCGGCTCGCACGCTAACGCACCAGCCGCCGTCCGAGGCGGGTTTGCCCTGATCGGAGCCGGGGTACCGTGCCGAGGCCACGGCCGCGCGGGTCGTGGCGGGGCACCACGAGAGTAGGAGGCGGTCGATGCGTACGCTGGACGGGCGCTACCGGCTCGAACAGCGCGTCGGCATCGGCGGGATGTCCGAGGTGTGGCGGGCGTACGACGCCGTGCTGGACCGGTCCGTCGCGGTGAAACTGGTGTCGCCCGGGCAGCCGGACGGGACGGCCTCGGTGGAGCGGATCCGTTCCGAAGCCAGGTCCGCGGCCCGACTCGTGCACCCCAACGTAGCCAGCGTGCACGACTTCGGCAGCTGCGACACCGGCATGGGGCACGAGCTGCCGTACATCGTGATGGAGCTGGCCGAGGGGCAGACCCTCGCCGCTCACCTGCGCACCGGGCCGCTGGACTGGCGGATCGCGGTACGCGTCTGCGCGGAGGTGAGCGCCGCGCTGGCCGCCGCACATGCCCACGGCATCGTGCACCGCGACATCAAGCCAGCCAATGTGATGCTCACCCCGTCCGGGGTGAAGGTGCTCGACTTCGGTATCGCCACTCCGGCTGGCGCCCCCGACACCACGCCCGACGACGTCGTGATCGGTACGCCCGCGTATCTGGCGCCGGAGCAGTTGCACCGGGCCCCGGCGACTCCGGCGGCCGACATCTACGCCCTCGGGGTGCTGCTCTACTACAGCCTCGCGGGACGGCTGCCGTACCCGGCGGACAGCGTCAGCCAGTTGCTCGGGCAGGGGCGACACCGGACCCCGCGCCCGTTGCCTGAGCTGTCCGGGCTGCCCGCCGAGGTGGCCGATCTGTGCCGGCGCTGTCTCGCCGACGACCCGACCCGCCGGCCGAGCAGCCTGGTGGCCGCGCTGCTGCTCGCCGAGGCGGTCGACGCCCGGGTGTACGTGCCGATGCACGAGCCACTGATGCCACGGCAGCGGCCAGCGGCGGCGAGCCCGTGGACGGAACAGGCGGCAGCTGAGGTCACCGAGGCCGCTGCCCTGGCCCAGTGGAGTCGGCACGGCGGTTGACTCCCGGTTTCACGCGCCCGGCCCCGGGTAGCCCGGCAGGGAGTGACGGGAGGAACACGATGCCGAGTTCCTGGTTGAACGAGGTTGCCGCCGCGACCGCCGCGGGCGGTCACATCCACACCGACGACGAGGCGCTGTCCACCGCCCTCGCCTCGCCGCTGGCGCCGCACTGCACCGGGCTGACCCCGTCGCAGCTGCTGGCCGCCGCGTTCGCCTCCTGCCTGCATCACGCGGCGGTGGAGGCGGCCGGCGGGATCACCGACGAGGCGCACACCGTGCAGGTACGCGCGGAGGCGAAGCTGGGACGGGACGACGACGGCCGGTACCGGGTCGACGTGCACGCCTCCATCTCGTCGGTCGGCCTGAGTCGACAGCAACTCACCGAACTGGTCGAGCACGCCGACCGACTGTGGCCGTTCTCCAGCGAGGACAGCGGCCGGCACCGGCTCACCGTCAGTCCGGCGGAGAACGGCCGACACTGAACCGCTGGCGACCTGGACCGCTGGGTTCCTGCGGCGTACCGACGCCGGAGGGCATCGTATGGTCCGACGGCCCCACGCGCCGGCTCGATTGGGTCGAGCTCAGCCTCACCCGTTCGGGGGAGGCGCCCAAAGAGGTCGATAGACGGCTACAAGATCCCATTTTCGTCCTGCTTTGGGCGTTTATTTCCGACATTTACTCCTCGACGGATAGGCCGGTCTCGACCGCTATGCGGGCTAGGGCGGAGAATGATCCGGCGGATAGCCGCAAATTGTGACGCATGCCACCAACCGGGCCGGTGGCAGACGGGGATTGGCTTTCTAACCTCGGCGGGTGCATCCCGACGACGACTTCGACCAGAAGCTGACCCCCGGGCGACCGGCGAGCCTTTCGGCCGACGAGACCTCATCCGAAAGGGCGATCAGGCGACATCGCGCCGTGCCGACACCGCGCCGGAGCGTTCGTTCGGTGCTCGCCTCCACCCCGGTCCGGGTGGCCCTGGCCACCGGCGTGACCTGCTGCCTCGGCGCCACCGCCATCGCGGCCACCAGGCACCACGAGGAGGTACCCCCACCCCCGGTGACCGAGGCGCTCACCGACCGCGCGCTAGCCGTCCAGGAGAAGGCGGCCTCCCGATCCTTTGACCGCAGCCCCACGCCCGCCCCGGCCAGCCCCACCGCCTCGCCCAGCGCCAAGCCGTCGCCCACCCCCAAGCCGAAGCCGAAGAAGAGGGCCCCCACCAGGCCGACGCGCCCCCGACCCGTCGCCGGGCTGACCCAGACGCAGATGGACAACGCCAGGGCGATCGTGGACGTCGGCGTCGACATGAACATCCCCCGCCAGGGGCTGGTGATCGCGGTAGCCACCGCGATGCAGGAGAGCACCCTGCTCAACTACGCCAGCGGCGTGCTGCCCGAGTCGCAGAACTACCCGCACCAGGCGGTCGGCTGGGACCACGACTCCGTCGGGTTGTTCCAGCAACGCCCCAGCAGCGGGTGGGGCAGCGTACGGAATCTGATGCGGCCGGCGTACGCGGCCCGCGCGTTCTACGAGGCGCTGCTCCAGGTGCCCGGCTGGCAGCAGATGAGCCTGACCCTGGCCGCCCAGGCCGTGCAGATCTCCGCCTTTCCCTACGCCTACGCCCAGCACGAGGACCGGGCCGCCACCGTGGTGGCGGCACTGACCTGAGCCGGAGGCAGGTCGGGTCAGACCCGCCGGCAACGGCGGGTCAGGCCCGCTTGGGCAGCACGACCACCCGACCGAAGAACTCGTCGATCCGGTGCACCACGTCGTTGAAGTCGTCCAGGTCGATCGGCTTGGTGACGTAGGCGTTGGCTTGGAGCGTGTAGCTGCTGATGATGTCGGTGTCCGCGTTCGAGGTGGTCAGCACGACGATCGGGATCGTCCGCAGGTTCTCGTCACCCTTCACCTCGCCCAGCACCTGACGCCCGTCCATCCGGGGCATGTTGAGGTCGAGCAGGATCACGTCCGGGCGTTGGGCGTCGCCGTGCCGGCCCTCGCGGCGGAGAAACTCCATCGCCTCATGACCGTCGGCGACCACGTCGATCACCTTCTCGACGTCCGAGGTGGCCAGGGCCTCCTCGATCATGAGCACGTCGCCCGGGTCGTCGTCCACCACGAGAATGCGAACCGGAGCGAGGGTGCGTGTGCCCATCTCTACCTGCCTCAGGTCGGCCAGGACGGGAACCTGCCGGCCCCGCGCTGGCGGAAATCTAGCCCATCGCCGGCGGGTCGACGACCGCCGGGTCCGCGAAGTCGCGGCGGACCTCGAGGACCCGACCTGGCCGGCCACGGCACAGATGCTTGCTGCGCGACAAGTATAGGGGCTCCCGGACGGGAGGCGTATCACCAGGCGGTCAGGCAGATTGCCGGACGACAACCGGCAGTACCTCGCGGCCCCGCTGGAGACAGTCCATCGCCCGGGGAAAGTCGTGCAGCGACCGGCCGTAGTGTGCCAGCGACGCGTCCACCGTCGCGGCCGGCACGCTCCGACTGCCCAGGATGGTCACCAGCCACTCGATGAACTCGGTGAACAGCGAGCCGTCGTCGACGTAGAGGGCCGCGGCCAGGAAATCCAGGATGTGTCCGAGGTCGCTCACCGTCGAGTCCAGCTGGGCCGGGGTGTGGTCGCGAATGGCCGGAAACCGCTGCGCCAGGTCGGCCAGGGCGCTGTCGATCAACTCGCCGCGCCGGTTCACCAGGCTGGTGTACTCGTCGTCGGCCAGGTGCGCCAGGTCGACAGACGCCGCCGCACGCAGGGCCCGCTCGTCGCCGAGCAGCTCGGCAGCGGCGGGCGCGTTGCCGGCCCAGGGCACCCCGAGCCGTCGAGCCCACCGGCCGTCCACCCCGAAGCCCCGACCACCGACCAGCACCGGCACGTCCGAGCGCCGACACGCCTCGATCATCCGGTGCGCGTGCGGTAGCCGCATCGGCAACGCGGAGGCCAGTGCCACCGCGTACGCGTCGTACCGGTGCAGGTAGGACACCAGGTGCGCGGCGGGAACGCTGGCGCCCAGGAAGGTGACCTGCCAGCCGCGTAGCCGCAGCACCTCGGCGACCAGTCGCGCCGGCAGCGCGTGCCATTCCCCGTCCATGCAGGCCACCACGATCCGGGGACGGGTCGGGCGCACGTCGGTGTACGCGGCGACCGCCGCCACCACCCGCTCGCTGATGTGCGTCGCCGCATGCTCCTGGGCCACGCTCCACTCGTTGCGCGCCCATCGCTCCCCCACCTCGGCCTGCGCCGGAGCGACCAGATCCAGCAACACGCGTTCGGCCGCCAAGCCGGCGTCGAGCAGCCCGCGCGCCACCTCGACGGCGGCGTACTCGTCGGCCTCGGCGAGACAGTGCAGATAGTCCGGGTAGACAGCTTCTACCGAGGTGTCATCCGTTGCGAGGGTCACCGGGCCGCCGCCCCCACAGGGTCCGGCCCGGCCACGGTGGGCACGGCGTGCAGATGCCGTTGCGGGCGGCCGGCTACGCCGGTGGCGCGCAGCGCGAGCACCGCGATGTCGTCGTGGTCACGCTGGGCCAACCAGTCGTAGGTCACCTGCTCGATCCGCTCGGCCAGCGCCGGCGCCGGCATCCGGTGGCACCCGCTGAGCGCCTGCACGAGACGATCGGCGCCGAACAACTCCTCGCCCCGCCGGCCGCCGCGCGCCTCCGTGACGCCGTCGCTGTAGAGCAGGCAGGTTTCGCCGGGGGCGAGCCGCGTGGAGACCTGACCGATGCGCGGATCCGGCACCACGCCGATGAGCATGCCGTTCAACGGCAACTGCTCCACCTCGCCGGAGGCACGCAGCACCACCGGTGGCAGGTGCCCGCCGCCGGCCAGCGTCAGCCCCACGCCACCGTCGCGGTGCGGACGGACCACGCCCAGCACCATCGTGGCGAACCGACCCTGACCATGCGCCAGGGTCGTCTCCAGCAGCGCGTCGTTGAGCAGCCGCAGCAGCCGGGCCGGCTGCTGCTCGACCCGGTGCAACGCGTGCAGGCACTGCCGCAGCTGCCCGGTGAAGACCGCCGCCTCGACGCCCTTACCGGAAACGTCGCCGAGGAAGAACACCGAGCCGCCGTCGGGCAGCCGATGGGAACCGTAGAAGTCACCGCCGATGCGCAGGCCGGCCTGGGCGGGACGGTACGCCGTACCCCACTCCACGCCCGGCACCGACGACGGCTCGACCGGCAACAGGCTGGCCTGCAACATGTCGGCCACCTCCGCCTGTTCGCGGTAGAGCAGCGCGGTGGTCAACGCCGCGCCGGCCCGGGCGGCGAAGGCCCGGACCAGGTCGAGGTCGTCCTCGCCGTACCAGCCGCCCGTCCCCCGCGCGACGAGCAGCACCCCCGCAGGCGAGTCCCGGCCCGGCAGCGACACCAGACGGGCAGCCACCTCGGTGGCGGATACACCGGGCAGCCAGCCCGCGTCGACGACCTGCTCGACCAGCCAGTCGACGGCATGCGGCTGGTTACCCCGCAGGCTCTCGGCGATAGCCGGCGGCAGCGCCGTCGCGGCGATCACTCCGCGATCGACGGTTGGTGTCTCGTCTGCGGCCTGGCTGGCCCGCCACCAGCGGGCCCGTCCGGACCGGGACGCCAGCACCAGCACCGCCACCTCGGCGAGGGTGGGCACGGCGAGGCGGACCACCGCCGCGGCGGCCCGGTCCGGGTGCAGCGGGTTGCCCAGCTTGTCGCCGACCATGGCGAGGAAGGCCGATCTGGACCGCTCGTCCGCCAGTTCCGCGGAGCGCTGCTCGCTGTCGCTGACATCCTCGACGTACCAGCAGCTACGCCCGGCGGACAGCGGGACTCGACGCACCCGAAGCCGTCGGCCGTGATGACGCAGGTGTGGATCGGGCGCGGCCAGCCGCTCAACCGCCGCGACCGTCCCGCCGACGACCACCTCGGGCAGCAGACGCTGCGCGACCGGGCTGACGTGCCGTACGGTTCCGTCCGGACCGCACACCACCACGCCTTCGCGGAGATGCTCGGCGACCTCGGGCCAGTCGACGGCGAGCTGGCCCTGCGCCCGCTCCAGCGCGGACAGCGCGGCGGCCGACCGGGAGCTGGTCGGACGCCAGGCGGGAACCCCGGCGGCGCTCGGCGTGGAAGACCGTCCGTCGCCGGAGTCGAGGTCCCTGACGTCGGCACCTGTCACCAGCTTGAGCCTCGCTCCTTGTCGAATCCGCAGCCGCTTCGAGCAGCACGTATGGCCACGTCCTGACACCAGCCTACGCGGGTCTGTCGGTGCCGCCACCCGAGCAACCGTCCGCCGGGCACCCACGGCCGCCCGACAGGCGGGCCAGCTAGGTGGTTGTTACGATCCGAGCGCCCCTACCCGCCCGCACCCGCGGAAGGCGTGATTGTTGCTGTCCCACGCTCGCAGACCCGAGACGCCGCCGCTGAGCATGTCCGTCGACCGGTCTGATCCTGACGCGTCCGTGATCACGGTCGTCGGTGATCTCGCCTACACGACAGCCGCGCCGCTGCGGGCCGAGATCGACCGGCTGATGAGCGCCGCCCCCGCCACGCTGGTGCTCGACTTCGGTGGCCTGAAGTTCATCGACAGCACCGGGCTCAGCGTCATCGTGCACGCCTGGCGCGAGTGCCAGCAACGCGGCCTCCGACTGCGGCTGAAGGCAGTCCCCCGGTTCCTCGAGACGATCCTCGACATGACGGGGGTGACCGGCCTGTTGGCCCGCGAGCCGGCCGGCAGCGAGCCGGACGGTCAGTCTCCGGTCACCGCGTAGCGGTCGTCGGGAAAACTTCTCACCCCGCGACTTGCGTCTGGCCGGCGTACTGGGAGCATGTAGGCATGTCGGCACAGCTGTTGGTCATCGAGGTCGACCGGCGCGACGCCGGTCAGGCCGAGTTGCGGTTGACCGGCGACCTTGACTTCGACAGCGCTCCGGAGCTGATCGACGCCGTGGCCACCCTGCGACGCGACGGCTGCCAGCGGTTCGTCATCGACCTCAGCGGTGTGGGGCTGTGCGACTCCTCCGGGTTGAGCGCGTTCGTGGTGGCCCATCGGGGCGGCTCGGTGCCCCTGCGGTTGACCGGCGTCAACCCCACCGTGCGCCAACTGCTCGACCGCACCGGCCTCACCGAGTTGCTGGAGCTTTCCCTGGCCGCCGGGGACGTGCAGGCGGCCGGCTGACCCGTCCAGGCCGCCGAAGACGCCGCCGGACCAGCGCCCGGTCGCGCTTAACCCGCGAGATGTCGGGGTGCCCGCCAGGATGCAGGACCGACCGGCGAGTGAGCGGACCACCGAAGGGGTGGCCCCCGACCCTGGGACCAGGGGTCGGGGGCCGGAGGATGGCTCAGGAGGCCGGGACGGGGTACCGACCCGTACGGTGCGGCTGCATGGTCGGCTCCACGTCCTCCGGTGGACCGGAATCCGGAGCCTTGAACAGATAGCGGACGAACTCCGCACCTGTCCCGTCGTCCTGCTCTCCGGGCCACTGGCCGGCGCAGTCGACGCCGATCACCTCGCGACCACTGCCGTCGGCCTCTTCCAACAGCGCCCACAGGCTCACCGGGTAACAGCGGGTGCGCTCGGGCGCCATCCGCCACCGGGCGTACCAACCGGGTCGAGCGGGGACGATCTCGACTATCCGCTTCATGACGACCTTCCCTTCCGCCGTACCTCGGAAGATCTTCGGTCCACCACGATCGTCGGCCCCGCCCGGGTGACGAGCCCTCACCCCGGCCGGATGAAGCCGCACCACTGGCGGCGACCAGCGCCCGACCCCACGCCGACCTGATCGTTTCGCACCGTGGACGGCCGGGAAGGCCATCGACGAGGCCAGCCAACACCAGCGGAAGCGAGGTGTGCACCATGCGCGGTCCCGCTCCCCCGTCAGCCGGTGTCCCGCAGACCCCTCGGCCCCGTCCGGAGCCAGGGGTGCAGGCAGCGAGGACCACCACCATGGGCTACCGCGACCTGGTCGAGGACGTCGTCCGCCGCGCCGGGGTCGACTTCCGCACCGCCAAGGTCGGGGTCGAGTCGACGGTGCTCGTGCTGGCCTGGGCCCTCGACCGCACGACCCGCCGAGTCGACGGCCCCGCGGTCAGCCGACCCGCGCCGGCATCTCGGGCGACGAACTCTCCAGCGGTACGGCGTTGGCGGAGATCAGTCCGAGCTGTGCCGCCGACCGCGGCAGTACGGCGTCGAGGAACCAGTCCGCGCTCACCCTGGCCCGGTTGCCGGGCATCGCGAGCAGGTGGTAGGCCCGGGTGACCGCCTTGCCGGGCAAACCGGACAGCGGCACCCTCAACGGATTCGCCGCGGCCTGTTTGCCGCCCAGGTCGACCACCCAGCCGAGGTCGTGGTGCTTGTACGGTCGCCGGCGGCCCTGGCCGTACGAGGCGGCGATGTTGCGCGCGGCCTGCTTGCCCTGCCGCTGCGCGTGCTGGGCGGTCATCGTGCAGATCTCGCCGGGCCGGGTCAGGTCGGGCACCGCGGCGGCATCGCCGCAGGCGTAGACCTCGGGGAACCCGGGGACGTTGAGGTACTCGTCGACGACCAACCGACCCCTCTCGGTCCGCAGACCCAGTTCCGCCACGAACGGGTCGGGGCGTACGCCGACGCACCAGACCAGCGAGCAGGTGGGCACGTACTCGCCGTCGGTGAGCTTGACCCCGTCGGAGGTGGCGACCGCCACCGAGGTGCCCGTCCGTACGTCGACCCCGCGCCGCCGCAGCACCTTGTCGGCGGTGACCGACATCCGCCGGTCCATCTCCGGCAGCACGCGTGGGGCGATGTCCAGCAGCATCCACCTCGGCCGGATCTTGAGCCGGGGATGCTGGGCGGCCAGTTCGTCGGTGAACAGGACGCCGTGCGCGGCCACCTCGGTACCGGTGTAGCCGGCACCGACCACCACGAACGTGGCGCGCGCCTGCTGCTCCGCCGGGTCCTCTGCCTGCTCGGCCAGCTCGATCTGCCGGACCACGTGATCGTGCAGGTAGAGCGCCTCGGGCAGGCCACGGAAGCCGTGGGCGTACTCGGTCACGCCGGGAATGGGTAGCAGCTTGTTCACGCTGCCGACGGAGAGGACCAGCCGGTCGTACGCCAGCCGATTGTGGTCGCCCTCCGGCTGGGTGAAGCCGATCCACCGGTTCTGCAGGTCGACGCTGTCGGCCTCGCCGATGACCACCCGTACGCCGTTTAGGCCGCCGGCCAGCGGCACCGCGATCCGGCCCGGCTCCACCACCCCCGCCGCCACCTCCGGCAGTAGCGGCAGGTACAGGAAATAATCTGTCGAGTTCAGCAGGACGATCTCGGCTCGGCCGCGGGCCAACCGGCTCAACGTCTTCGCCGCGTGGTACCCGGCGAACCCGGCGCCCACGATCACTACACGAGGCTTCGTCATTCCGGCACGGTTCCCGTCATCTCCGCCGGCAAACGTCCACTTCCCCCGTCGATCTTGCACTTCTCATCGGGTCAGACCGGCATAAAGACCGCAAAATGGCGACCGGAAGTGCAAGATCGCGGAATCTAGCGCGTCTGTTCGGGGGGCATCGGGAACTGGAGGAAGGTGGCGCCGCGCAGGTCGAGCCAGGCGCGGTCGGGCGCGCGTACCAGCCGCACCATCACCTCGACGCAGGTGGGGCAGCGACCCACCAGACCGGGCGCGTGCGAGTAGACCCGCAGGCCGGCCACCGGACCGGGGGTGCCACAGTGGGCGCACCGGGCGGTGGCGCTGCTCAGGTCGACTGCGAACACCTCCCCCAACGGACCGTCGAGCATGTTGCCGTCCACGTAGGGCAGCGCGGTCATCCGCGGTCTCCTCTCAACCGGTCGGGCCGAAACGTTCGGTGCGGACCCGCCGTGCCGGGTGGCCCAGCCCGACGAGCAGGTCGGAGACGGTCTCCACGAAAGCGGTGGGCCCGCACGCGTACACCAACGGCTCCAGCTCCGGCGGCCAGCCGTGGATGTTGACGTCGGCGAGGCCGAGCCGGTGCGGCTCGCCGCGCCAGCCCTCGGGCGCCTGCCGGGTGTACACGTACGCCACGTCGAGACCGGCGTCGTCGCGTACCCGTCGCCGCAGCTCGTCGGTGTAGAAGGCGTCGCCGGGGGTGCGGACGGAGTAGATCAGCCGAAACGGCGCCCGGCTTCCGGCCGCCCGCCGGCTGCGGATCATGGCCATCAGCGGGACGACCCCCGATCCCCCGGCGACCAGCAGCACCGGTTCGGTCTGCTGTGGCCGCCAGACGAACCAGCCGCCAACCGGGCCGCGCACCTCGACCGGGTCACCCTCGCGGTATGCGTCCACCAGGAACGGCGACACCTCGCCGTCGGACACCCGCTGGACGGACACCTCGATCCGGTCACCGTCGGCGGGGGCGGCGAGCGAGTACGACCGGGCGGCCTGGTAACCGTCCGGCGCGGTCAGCCGGATGTCGACATGCTGGCCGGGCAGGTGGGCCGGCCAGCCCGGCACCTCCAGCACCAGGGTCCGCGCCGTGGGCGTCTCGACCCGATCTTCCACCAACCGGGCCGCCCGCCAGCTCATCCGGCCGCTCAATCGCCCTGGTACCGCTGCTCACGCCACGGGTCGCCGTAGTCGTGGTAGCCGGCGGTCTCCCAGAAACCCGGGGTGTCATCGACGGTGAGGTGGATGCCCCGCACCCACTTGGCGGACTTCCAGAAGTAGAGGTGGGGAACGATCAGCCGCGCCGGCCCGCCGTGCTCGGCCGGCAGGTCGTCACCGTCGTAGGTGTGCACCAGCCAGGCCTGCCCGTCACGCAGGTCCTCCAGCGGGAGGTTGGTGGTGTAGCCGCCGTAGGAGTGCGCGAGGGCGTAGTCGGCGGCGGTGTCCACGCCGTCGAGCAGAGTGTCCAGCGAGACGCCCCGCCAGGTGGTGCCGAGCTTGGACCACCGGGTGACGCAGTGGATGTCGACGGTCGGCGTCTCCTGGGGCAGCGTCATCATCTCGCCCCAGCTCCACCGGTGCTCCGTACCGGTCTCGGTGCTGATCACGAACTCCCACTGGTCGCGGGGCACCCGTGGGGTCGGGCCGGCGGAGAGCACGGGAAAGTCAGGCGTCAGGTACTGGCCGGGAGGCAGATCCGGGGCGTCGGCGCGCGGCCGTCCCTGGAAGCCCGGTGTGACGATACCCACCGCTCAGTCCTACCACGGCGGAGACCGCCATGCGCGGGTTCGACCGGCGCGGTGTCGCCGGCCCGGGCCGGCAGGCTCTCACTTGCGTTCGGTGACGACCTCCTTGGCGCCCGGCACCACGTTGCGGGTCGCCCGCAGGCTGGTGAACGTGACCACGGTCAGCACGCCGACGATGACCAGCAACGAGGCCACCGTGGGGATCTCCGGGACGCCCTCCCAGACACCGTGCGCCCAGTGCAGGCCGAGCTTGATGCCGATGAAGGCCAGGATGGTGGCCAGGCCGTAGGTGAGGTGGACCAGGCGGCTCAGCGCAGCGTGCAGCACGAAGTACAGCGCCCGCAGGCCCAGCAGGGCGAAGGCGTTGGTGGCGAAGACGAGGTACGGGTCCTCGGTGATGCCGTACACCGCCGGTACCGAGTCGACGGCGAAGACCACGTCGGTGGCGAACACCGCCACCACCACCAGCGCGAGCGGGGTGAGCGCCCGACGCCCGTCGACCCGCACGGTCATCTTCGTGCCGTGGTACTCGTGGACCACCGGCATGAATCGGCGCAGCAGTCGCACCGAGCGCATGGTGCCGATGTCCACCGTCTGCTCGTGCCCGGTGAACGCGTCGCGGAGCAGCTTCGCGGCGGTGAACAGCAGGATCAACGCGAAGATCAGGAAAGCGAAGTCCAGGCTCTGCAGGGCCGCGGCGCCGAGGGCGATGAACCCGCCACGCAGCACCAGCGCTCCGGTGATGCCGAACAGCAGCACCCGTTGGGCCAGCACGGCCGGCACCGCGAAGGCGGCCAACAGCAGCATGAAGACGAAGAGGTTGTCGACCGACAGCGACTTCTCGACCAGGTACCCGGTGAGGTACTCGAAGCCGCGCTCGGAGCCGTAGCGGTGCCAGACCCAGGCCCCGAAGGCCAGTGGCAGGGCTATGTAGAAGGCGGTCCAGCCGAGTGCCTCCTTGAGCGACACCTCGTGCGGGCGTCGGGTCACCAGGAAGTCCAGCACCAGCAGGGCGAGCACGCCAAGTATGGTGATCGCCCACAGCGAGGGCGTGCCCACCGACTGCAGACCAGCCGCAACAGACAAATCGGACATGGGGCCTCCTCGAACACCGTGTCATGTTCGAGGTCTCCTTCACCCAACGTTTCCTGGGCAACCACCCGAGGCGCGCTCCGGGCGCGCCGTACTGACCGGCATGGTTTTTGGGAAGTACTCCCCTCGTGCTGACAAGGTTAGGACAGCCGAATTCCGCCCGCCAGGCGGGGCGTTGTCGGGCCTGGTGGCTTCGCTCTCGGCGGGCGGCCGGACGGACGCGAGGTGAGCGCCTATCGTGACCCGGTGACCGCAGACCTGGCGACCGGCCCGCTGTCCGGCGTACGCGTGGTGGAACTGGCCGGGATCGGTCCCGGGCCGTTCGCCGCCATGATGCTCGCCGACCTCGGCGCCGACGTGATCCGGGTCGACCGGGTCACCGAGGTGGATCGCACGGCCTTCGGCACTCCACACCCCGATCTGCTCAACCGGGGGCGCCGCTCGATCGCGGTCGACCTGAAGTCCGCCGACGGACGCGAGGTGGTGCTGGCGCTGGTCCGCCACGCCGACGTCCTCATCGAGGGGTTCCGGCCCGGCGTCACCGAGCGGCTCGGCATCGGCCCGGCCGAGTGTCACACGGTCAACCCGGGACTGGTCTACGGCCGGATGACCGGCTGGGGCCAGGACGGCCCGAACGCCCCGTACGCCGGGCACGACATCGACTACCTGGCGCTGACCGGCGCGTTACACGGCATCGGACGGGTCGGTGAGCCTCCGGTGCCGCCGATGAACCTGCTCGGCGACTTCGGCGGTGGCGGGATGATGCTCGCCCTGGGCGTCGTCTCCGCGCTGTACGCGGTGCGCGGGGGCGCCACCGGCCAGGTGGTCGACGCGGCCATCGTGGACGGGGTCGCGGTGCTCAGCACCCAGATCCACGCCCTGCACCGGCTCGGCATGTGGCAGAACCCGCGCGGAGTCAACCTGCTCGACGGCGGTGCCCCCTTCTACGACACCTACGAGTGCGCCGACGGGCGGTATCTCGCCGTCGGCGCGTTGGAGCCGCGCTTCTACGACGAGTTGGTGCGGCTCACCGGCTTCCCGCTGCCGCCGGACGAACCGGTCGACCGCACCGAGCCGGCGAACTGGCCGGCGTTGCGGGCCGCCTGGGCGCGGCTGTTCCGCACCCGTACCCGGGACGAGTGGGCCACGCTGCTTTCCGCCTCCGACGCCTGCGCCGCGCCGGTGCTGGACTGGCGGGAGGCCCCGGAGCACCCGCACCTGGCCGCCCGGCACACGTTCGTGCTCCGCGACGGGGTCGTCCAGCCGGCGCCGGCACCCCGGTTCTCCGCCACCCCCGCCGCGATCCGCCGGCCGCCGCCCTGGCCGGGCGAACACACCGACGAGATTCTCGGCGAGGCCGGCTTCGACCGGGACCAGGTCAGCCGGCTGCGCGCCAGCGGAGCGATCGGCTAGGCCCTGTCGATCATGTCGAAGCGAGGCGCGGCCCGACCGGCGGGTCGGCGCTCGCGGCGGGCTGCGCCGACAGCCTGTCAGCCGCGCCGCAGCGTCGCGCCGGGCGCCAGGGCGGGCTCGACCATGTCGCGGTAGTCGCGGGGCAACTGGACCACCAGTTCGTCGAATTCGCCGCCGGTAACCGCTTCCCGAAGCGTGGTGAAGACCGCGCGGACCGTGTCCCTGGCAGCCGGCTCGGCCACCCCGGCGCGGACCGCGACCCGGGCGACGAACTCGGCGGCGCCGAAGCGCTCCGCCGCCTCGATGTCCGGTGTCGGGCGCATCGGCAGCCGCAGCGGGGCGGGCAGCTGCACGGCCAGGTCCAGCACCTCGCCACCGGTCAGCCGCTCGGCCAGCGTCTCCAGCGTCGCCCGGATCAGCTCCACCGCCCGCGACGACGACGTGGCGGTGCGCTGGGCGACCTGGTCGACGAACGTGTCGTAGTTCATCGCGTACCCCCTCCGGCCGGCGCTTACCCACCCGCCCGATGCGAAAACGGCGAGGGCCCACCGGGTCTCGACTCGCCGGTGGACAGGGAGGCGCCCCGGCAGCGAACCGCTGCCGGGGGCGCCCCTGCGTAACCGCCTGCCCTGGCAGCGGCGCACCCGAACCGGGTCGCGGCCACCAAGCGGCCGACAGCCACCCGAACCGGGTGGCTGTGTGTTACTGCCGTCAGCTTATCGCAGGCCATCAGCCGAACGGACGGCGGGTGCCGGCGAAGGGCCTCATTCGGTCAGCTCGGGGCGGCGTACTAGTGGAAGCCGCCGGAACGGTCGCGGGCCTTGAGCCGGACGGTGGGCAGCGCCGGTGCGGGCAACGGCGGGTCCGGGTCGCCTGCCACGACCCCGAACCGCCGCCCGGCCATCCAGTCCTCCCGGGCGGCGACGATCTCGTCGTGGTCCCGGCCGACGAAGTTCCACCACATCACCAGCGGCTCCTCGAACGGTGTGCCACCGAGCAGCATGAACCGGCTACCCGGCTCGCCGCGCAGGTGCAGCGCGTCCCGCCCGGCGCCGAGCCAGAGCAGCGCCCCGGACGCCAGCGGCAGGCCGTCGACCTCGCCGACGCCGTCGAGGGCCAGCAGCGCATACTCGAAGTCCCGCCGCAGCGGCAGCCCGGCCACCGCCGATCCGGCCAAGTCCAGTTGCGCGCCGAGCAGCGGGGTGTGCACCCGGGCTGGCGAGCGTTCCCCGGCGAGTTCCCCGACCAGCAGGGTGACGTCGAGGTCCCCGTCGCGCCACCGGGGCAGGTCAGCGTGGTGGGCGAAGTCGGCCGCGTCGGCTCGGGCCTCGTCCGGCAACGCCACCCACAGCTGCACCCCGTGCATCAGGGGCGGATGCTGCGCCGGTGAGCGTTCGGAGTGGGCGATGCCGTGACCCGAGGTCATCACGTTGAGTTGGCCGGGACGGATCGGCTGCTGGTTGCCGAGGCTGTCGCGGTGCAGGATCTCGCCGTCGAGCAGCCAGGTCACGGTCTGCAGACCGGTGTGCGGGTGCGGCGGCACCTCCATGCCGGGCCGTTGGGCCACATCGTCGGGGCCGAAATGGTCGACGAAGCACCACGCCCCGACCAGTCGGCGGGTGCGCTGCGGCAGCAGCCGACGCACCGTGGTGTAGCGCCCCAGCGGCACATCGTGGCCGGGCAGCAGCACGCTGCCGGGATCGACCGTCGCCACACCGGGCGGACGGGTCTCGGCAGGCATCGCTTCGGCACGCTCCACGGGTCGACTCTACGTCCGCCCCGGCCGCCCGCCCGGCCGTCGCGAGCGGGCACCCCCGCGAGGAGGCTCAGCCACCGCGTACGGTCACCACGTTGGCGCCGGCCACCAGGACCAGGAAAATCCGTTCGGAGGCCCGGTCCCAGCCCGGTGAGCCGAGCACCGTACCCAGGGCGAGGCCGTCGCGGCGCTCGCCGGTCCGGTGGTGCCTCTCGCAGGCCGGCGGAGATCCGCTAGGGCCGGACGCAGACGGGTACCGGTGCCCGTCGGAGGGGGCGGCGGGCACCGGTACCTTCGTGATCCGGGCACTGCCCGGAGTCATGGATCAGTTCGCGCCATCCGTACCGAAGCGGTTGCGCCGCCGCCAGGCCAGCGTGCCGAGCAGCAGGACCGCGCCGGCGGCGACGAGTCCGCCGCCGACCTTCATCGGCGTGTCCAGACTGCTGCCGGTAACCGGCAGGTTTGGCTTCTTGTTGGGCAGTACCCGCAGCTGGGTCGAGGCGGTACGGCCGGACTCCCGCCCGGTCGCGGTGAAGGTGAGCAGGCCGGTCACCGACGGCTTGTACCGCCGGGTGAAGACCCCGTCGGAGTTGGTCCGGGCGGTGAAGCTCAACGGCGCGCTGGCCTGGAAGGCCACCGGTGCCATGGCGACGGTGCTGCCGTCGCTGCGCCGGGCCGTACCGGCGGCCGGTGCGGCCAGCGGCGACACCGAGACGACGATGTCGACCGTCTCGTTCGGCCCGAAGTTGCGGCCGGTGAGGATGACCGTCTCACCGAGGAAGATGGTGGGTCGGTTCACCGTCAGCGACGCGAGCACCGGCGGATAAGGCGGTGGCTGGGGCGTGCCGTCGACAGATGGCGTCGGCTGCGGCTGTGCCGCCCCCGCCGCGGTCGGCACGGCCACCACGGCCAGACCGACCGTGAGCGCCATGATGATGCGGGAAAGCCGCATGGTTCGTTCCCTCCTACTGAGAACAGCTTGGTGCGGTAACAACTCGGGTGGTCCATGGGGTGGCGGTCGGAGTCAGCCACAGCTCGGCCGTACCGCTATCCGTCTCGCCGGTCAGCAGCGAGACCTCCAATGTGCGGGTCCCGCCCGGTCCGATCTCGACGTTCACGGTGGCGACCTGTCGCCGCCGCTCGGTGCCGTTGCCCACCGAGGTCTCGGCACCGTCGAGGCGGGTGTCGAGCACCGCCCCGCCGGTCGGGCCGTACACCGACACGAGGGTCCGGGTGGTGTAGGGATCTCCGGCCCGGCCGAGGCCGAGAACCGACCCGCTGAGCCCCGAGGCCGGTGCGGTGGACCGAAGCGTCACCCGCAGGCTCAGCTCCCGACGACCGTCGGCGTGGCAGTCACCGACCGTCAGGTCGGCGGTCTGCCGGAGGTAGTAGCCGAGCTTCGCGCCACTGCCGTCATTGAGAAACACGCCGACCGTGGGCACGGCGTCCTGCTCCGGAAGCGTCCCGGCCATCCGGCTGTCGCCGAACGTCCGCTGTTCCTCCGGTCGGGCACTCCAGAACAATATCCGACGTTCTCGTATGGACCTGTCTAATGCAGACAACAACCCATTAGGGTGCACGTTACGGGAAAAAAGCGTGTCGAAGACGGTAGCTGCCGCGCCCGCGAAGAAACCGTCCTGTTCTTTCGGGCTCATCCGCTGGTAGGTGTCGCTGAGCAGGGTCCGGACCGCGTTCTCGGCACTCAACGCCACCCCGCCGGGGACCCGCACCGGCCCGGTGGCCTTCAGCAGGTACGACAGCACCACCGGGTCGACGGCGAGGACGCCGTCCACCCGCTCCCCGCTGTGCCGCCGGTACATCTCCCGGTACAGCGCGGCGGCGGTCGGGAAATGCGGGCTGAGGTTGACGTCCGCCGGATAGATGCCGGGCAGTTCCCCCCACAGGGCACGCACCTCGGCGGGGATCTTCAAGGGCTGCTCGAACCGGCCGAGATTCGAACTGCTGCCCTGGGCGCCCAGCTTCACCCGGCCCTTGTTCGCCTCGATCACCGCGAACGCGCCGAACATGCCGCCGGTCGCGCGCAGTTCCGCGGGGTTCTGTGACACCAGCAGATACCGTCGCGGTCCATCCACGCCGAGCAACGGCGGCAACAGGCGGCTCGCCCGGTGCGCCGCCGAGGTCATTGCGGCCAACCGGTCGATCTCGCCACGCAACTCCGCCAGGGCACGCCGGACCTGCCCGACCAGCCGGTCGCCGGAGACCTCGGCCAGGTCCGTGCGGGTACGCTGCACCGTGGCGTGCACCGCGACCAGATCGTCGGCGACGGTACGCAGCCCTTCGAGGTCCAGCCGACCCTCCTGGGGGATCAGCCCGCCGAGGTCGACGCGGAGCAGCGCCGGGAACGCCTGGCGGGCCAGGTCGTCGATGGCGATGGCGATCCGCCGGACCGCGGTGAGGTTCGCTCCAGCCACGGGAGCCTGCCGGCCGAGCCACCACCCGGGGTCCCCGGTGGCCCGCCGCGCCGCGCCGGACTGCTCCTGCAAGGCGGCGAGGGTCCGCTGGGCGCGTGCGGTGTCGCCACCGACCAACTGGGCGCTCAGCTCACCGGCCAGGCCGGCGGCGTTGACCAGGTGGGCGCGCGCCTGCCAGCCGCGCAAGCCGACCCACCCGGTGAGACCCAGCAGCAGCGAGCCCACCACCAACGTGGTCAGCAGGATGCGACGCGTTCGGGCGTGCCGGCGACGGCGGGATCGGCTACGCCGCCGCCGAGGGCTTTCGCTCTTCGACACGTCACACCTCTTCCCGAAAAGGACAGAAGACCCCATCGTTCTTAACACCTAACGACCATTTCGGTGTGTTAATGACGGGATCAGGCATTACGAGAGGTTCGCTCGGGTTTCCCGGTACGTCCGCTGGCGACGGCCGCCGCCTCGCGCAGCAGTTCCTCGATCCGATCGACGCCAGACGGCAGCGACATCTCCCGCAGGTACGCCTCCCGGCCGCGCCGACCCATCTCGGCCCGCGCCGGAACGGGGATCTGCGCCGCCAGCCACAGCCGATCCGCCAGGCTGGCCCAGTCCTCCGGCGGGCAGGACAGCCCCGCCCGAACCCGCTCGACCAGGGTCGCGGTGTCGCCGCCGGCCGAGGCGACCACCGGTGCGCCGCAGGACAGGGCCGCCTGAAGCTTGGCCGGCACGCTGCTGCGCAGCTCCGGTAGATCGCGCGCCATCACCAACTGGTAGTCGGCGGCGGCGTACAGCTCGGGCATGTCCAACGGGGAGCGCCGGTCCACGAACCGGACGTTGTCGGCCCGCAGTTCGGCGGCGAGGCCCCGCACCCGCCGCTCGTCGGAGCCCGAGCCGACCAGGACCAGGTCCACCGTCTCACTGAGGGCCGCCGCCGCGCGTACCGCCGTGTCCAGTCCCTGTCGCACACCGATGGTGCCGGCGTGCATCACCACGCACCGCTCGTCCCGGCGGACCAGTCTCCGGGCGGCCGGACTGGCCGAGACCGGACGGAAGATCCGCTCATCGGTCCAGTTGAGCACCACTCGGACCCGCGCCTGGTCGATCCCGTCCGCCACCACCGCGTCCCGCAGGGACGGCGTGGTGACCGCGACCCGGCTGGCGGCGCGGTAGGTCCGTAGGGTGGCCGCCCGCACCCGCGCCGCCCACCGTCCGTCGTCGACGGCCTCGGGGACCTGTTCGGCCCAGACGTCCGGCACGTGCAGTACCAGCGCCACCGGACCGAGCAGGCGCAGCAGGGCCGCAGAGGCGAACGCGGCGGCCGGCGGCTGATGCACGTACAGCACGTCCACACCGGCCAGGAACCGGCGACCCACCAGCGCCGCGCTGCCGGCGAAGGTCAGCCAGGAGGTCATCCGGCCGCGTACGGTGACGTCGCCGGTGCTGTGACGGGGCACCCGGCGCACGGTCAGCCCCCGGCTTCGGGTCTCGTGGTGCCAGCGCTGCCGCCACCCCGGGTAGACGTGCCCACCCGGATAGTCCGGGAACCCGGTGAGGACCCGCACCTCGTGCCCCCGCCCGGCGAGTTCCTCCGCGAGGCTGCCGGGGATGAACGCCGGCTCCGGTGGAAAGTGGTATGTCACCATCCCGATTCGCACCCGGACACCCCCGTCCCCGCGCATCGGTTCGGCGCGCCGCCCGGTACCGGGGACGCGACGACTGCGTACGATCTCGACATCCCCTCACCGGGCGGACGCCGCCGGCGACCGTCCCACGTCGCGGTGCCACCGCCCGCGACCGCGTCGTCCAGGGGGTTCCACATGCTCAGCGGGGTGCTGTTCGTCTGCCACGCCAACCTCTGCCGGTCACCGATGGCCGAGTACGCCGCCCGTCGCCTGCTCACCGGGCGACCGGTGACGGTGGCCAGCGCCGGCACCGACGCCGTCGAGGGCCTGGCCATGCATCCGTACGCGGCGGCGATCGCCGCCGGGACCGGTGACGACCCGGCGACCTTCCGCAGCCGGCGGCTGCTACCGGAACACCTCACCGGGGCGGTGCTGGTGCTGACCGCCACCCGGCGCCAGCGCTCCATCTGCACCGCGTTGGCGCCGGCGGCGCTGCACCGGACGTTCACGCTGCGCCAGTTCGGCCGGCTCGCCGCGGCGGCCGAACCACCGCTGGACGAGCAGGACGATCCGGTACGGGCCGCGGTGGCCGCCGCCGCGCTGGCCCGGGGGCGGTTGCAGCCCGCCCCCGCCGATGTCGACGACCTGCGTGACCCGGTGGGGGGCACCCCGGAGGACTTCCGACGCTGCGCGGAGGAGATCGACCGGGCGCTGCGCCCCCTGGCCACGCTCATCGGGACAGCCGGGTGAGTTCCTGCGTGTGGTCGCCCGACTCGCCGGTGTGGGCCCCCTCGGCGTGCCGGCCACTCCTGCTGCGGTCCGTCGGCACCGACTGGCCACCGGCCGCGGCGGCGACCACCCGGTAGGCCTCGTACTGGTACGCCTCGGCCTTGGGCACCCGGGCCATGTTGAGCACACAGCCGAGCATCCGCACCGAGACCGAGTGCAGGGCCCGAGCGGCTGCCGCCACCTGCGCCCGCGAGGTACGTCCCTGCTGGGTGACCAGCAGCGCGCCGTCGGCCTGCACGGCGACCACCACACCGTCGGTGACCGCGAGCAGCGGCGCGGTGTCGATGATCACGATGTCGGCGGACTCCCGCAGGGCAAGCAGCAGGTCCGACATGGCCTTGGAGCCGAGCAGCTCGCTCGGGTTGGGCGGCGCCGAGCCGCTGGGCAGCACGAGCAGCGACTTGTCGCCCCAGCGCTGCACCACGTCGCCCACCTGCACGTCGCCGACGAGCACGTCGGTCAGACCCACCCCCGGGTCGATGCCCAGATAGTCGCCCACCTTCGGTCGACGCAGGTCGGCGTCGACCAGCAGGACCCGCCAGCCCGCCTCGGCCAGGGCGATCGCGAGGTTGCACGACAGGGTGGTCTTACCCTCGCCCTGCAGGGCGCTCGTGACCGCGATGACCCGGGCCGGCTCGTGCACGTCGACGAAGCGCAGGTTCGTCCGCAGCTTGCGGACGGCCTCGGCCCGCGCCGAGGTGGCGGCCTCGCCGACGATCAGTGGGGCCGACCGCGCGCCGGTGTCGATCGGGATCTCGCCGAGCAGCGGGCTGCCGGTCACCCGCTGCAGCCCGGCCGCGTCGCGCAGCCGGACATCGGCCATGCCACGCAGGATCGCCAGACCGACGCCGGCCAGCAGGCCGAGCAGGGCACCGATCACGGTGTTGCGTACCGGCTGCGGCGACACCGGCGTCGGGGTCACCCGTGGCCCACTGACCACCTCGATCTTGATCGGCCCCGGACTGCCGTCCGGCCGCGCCTCGACCTTCTGTACGAGTTCGACGAACTTCGCCGAGAGCGCCTCGGTCACCCGCAACGCCCGGGTCTGGTCGGTGTCGGTCACCGACGCCCGCAGCAGCACCGTGCCGGTCTCGGTGGAGGTGCCGACCCGACGCTGGATCTCCTCCGCGGTCAGCCCGAGCTGGTTGTCGGCCACTGCGGCCTGCGCCAGCCGGTCGCTGTTCAGCAGCTCCGCGTAGGACTTCACCCGCTGCTGGAGAAAGAGCCCGCCCTGGTAGGCATCGGTGACACCCTGGCTCGGCGTGGTGACGAAGAAGGTGACCGAGGCGACGTAGCGAGGCTGGGCCCGCACGGTGACCAACGCGGTCACGCCCAGGGCCACCATCAGGGTGACCAGGACGATCCACCAGTGCCGGCGCACCAGGCGTAGTTGGCGGTACAGGTCCATCAGGCGGGCCTCCGTACCGGGCCGGTAACGCCAAAGAACTTCACGAAAACCCCCAAGGTCGACTCACATCTCGTGAAACCATTAAAGCCGCTCATGCCGCTTATGTCCGGAGTTAGGTATTTTCCCAATGGCGGATCGTGCCCGCAGTGACCAACCGGACCGGGGGTCTGTCGGAATCGCTCCGACCCGGAAAAGATGCGGTGTCTTCGCCGAGCACGTTGGGTGACTCCTCGCCCCTCCTGTGGGAAGAGTCGCGTTCGCCCCGCTCGCGACGGCAGTCGGCACTGGATAGGGTCTTGCACGGGTGTGCCGGGAAGCCTGGTCGGCGATGGTGCCGTGCTGCCCTCCGACCGACGAGGTGGACCTCACGTATGACCGATCAGACTCCGCCGCCCGAGCACCGTGGCGTGCGCGGCCTCTTCGCCCGCACCTCCTGGACCGAGGCGCGTTTCCTGGCCGACGTGCTGCGCACGGAGACCGTCGGTGGCGCCCTGCTGCTCCTCGGTGCCGTGATCGCGCTGGTCTGGGCCAACTCACCGTGGGGTGACGCCTACGCGGAACTGGGACGATGGGTGCCCTGGTCGGGGGGTGAGGCGTTGCACCTCGACCTCGACCTGACCACCTGGGCGGCCGACGGCCTGCTGGCCATCTTCTTCTTCGTGGTCGGGCTGGAGCTCAAGCGCGAGTTCGTCGCCGGCGAATTGCGCGACCCGCGGCGGGCGGCGCTGCCGGTGGTGGCTGCGGTCGGCGGAATGGTCGTACCGGCGCTGATCTTCGTGGCCGTCAACCTCGCCGGCGGTGGCGACGGGCTGCGCGGTTGGGCGATCCCGACCGCCACCGACATCGCGTTCGCGCTGGCGGTGCTGGCGGTGATCGGGGCCTACCTGCCGCAAGGACTGCGGGCCTTCCTGCTCACCCTGGCCGTGGTCGACGACCTGCTGGCCATCACCATCATCGCGGTCTTCTACACCGATGACTTCAGCGTGCTTCCGCTGTTCGGCGCCCTGGTGCCGATCGCCCTGTTCGGCCTGCTGGTGCAGCGGCGCCGCACCTGGTGGTGGGCGCTCATCCCGCTGGCCGTGGTGGCCTGGACCCTGGTGCACTCCTCCGGAGTGCACGCCACGGTGGCCGGCGTGCTGCTCGGCTTCACCGTGCCGGTACTCGCCGGCAAGGGCGGCGACGGACGTCGCCCGATGCCCGGGCTCGCCGAGCACCTGGAGCACAAGTGGCGACCGGTCTCGGCCGGCTTCGCGGTGCCGGTCTTCGCGTTCTTCGCCGCCGGTGTCTCGCTGCGCGGCGCGGACCTCGGCGCGCTGGTCACCGACCCGATCGTCCTCGGCATCGTGCTCGGTCTCGTCGTCGGCAAGTGCGTCGGCATTCTCGGCTCCACCTTCCTGCTGGCCCGGTTCACCCGGGCCAGCCTGGACGAGGACATCAGCTGGTCTGACCTGCTCGGCGTATCGCTGCTGGCCGGTATCGGCTTCACCGTTTCGCTGCTCATCGGGGATCTGGCCTTCGGTTCCGACGGCACCGAGGGCGACAACGTCAAGGCGGCGGTGCTGGCCGGCTCGTTGATCTCGGCGCTGCTGGCCACCGTGGTGCTCCGGCGGCGCAACAAGGTGTACCGGGCGATCGCCCTCAAGGAGCAGGTCGACCAGGATCATGACGGTGTGCCGGACGTCTACCAGAAGCCCGCCGGCTGACGACGATCTCCGCTCACCCACCCGGGAAACGCCCGATCGACCCGCTCGGCCGGGCGTTTCCGTCTCTCGACGACCGGCGGAAATCCGCGGTCAGCACGGTACGCACCAGCAGGCGCAGGGCCACGATCACCACCAGTACGGCGATCTCCGTCCAGGACTGCTCCCCGGCCAGCCGCAGCAGGCCGGCGGCGAGCAGCATGTCGAGCAGCACCCCCAGGGCCGTCGCGCGGGAGCCGGTGGTCAGCAACGCCACCGTCGCACCGAGCACACCGAACGCCGTGATGAGAGCGGACAGCAGCATCCTCATCGGTCGTCGACCTGCCGCTGCTCGTGTTCGATCTCTCGGTCCAGTACGTAGTTCAGCACCGTCCGGATGGCGGCGATTGCGGCCAGTTGGCCGATCTGCGCAAAGGTCGGCGACAGCGCGGTACGCAGGATGTCCGCGGCCAGCTGGAACTCCAGGCCGAGGGTGAGGAAGCGCCCGAGGGACAGCCGGATCCGGGTGAACACCGCGGCGTCGCGGTGACGCAGCCCGTCGATCACGAACCGCAGCGCGGCCAGGGTCGCACCGACGACGATGACGAACGCGCCGACGAGTTCCACCCCGGTCACCAGCAACTCGTGGCCCCGTTGGAGGATCACCTCGACGTCCACTCCGGTGCCTTACCCGGCCTGCCTTCAGGTAGTCGACACCGGGCCGCACGACGTCGGGCCGGTCAGCGTGGTCGTCGGGCAGGCGACGACGGAGGTCAGCGCAACTGAACCACCGCGTCGACGACGAGCCAGACACCGCTGATGGCGAAGAGTGTGGCGGCGCCGTACCTGATGGTCCGTTCCGGCAGTTTCCGGCCGAGCAGCCGACCGGCGATGATCGCCAACGCGTCCGCCGCGACCATGCCGATCGTCGAGCCGATCCAGGTGCCGAACCAGCCGTACTGGGTGGCCAGCGTGATGGTGGCGAGCATCGTCTTGTCGCCCAACTCGGCGAGGAAGAAGGCGACGCCGACGGTGATCACGGCTGATCTGCCACCACGGGCGGCCCGGCGCTCGTCGTCGGCGGTGAGCCGGTCGCCCCGCAGCGTCCACGCGCCGAAGCCGAGGAAGGCCAGACCCGCCAGCAGCGAGATCCAGCCGGTCGGCAGGGCCGCGCCGAGGCCGTGGCCGATCGCCACCGAGGCGAGGTGCACCGCCGTGGTGGCGACGGTGATGCCGATCAGCACCGGCGCCGTGCGATACCTGGTGGCGAAGGCCAAGGCCATGAGCTGGGACTTGTCTCCCAGTTCGGCAACGAAGACGACGCCGAAGCTGATCACCAGCGCGGCGAGGAACCCGTCCATGATGTCCTTCCCGGATCAGGCCGGGAGAAGGTGCTGGGGCGCCCTCGACCCGGCCGCAACAGCCTGGGTCGAAGGTCTCGCCCGCCTCGCCGGAACGAGGCCGGGTGGCCGGATGCGTGACGCACCAGTATGTCGACCACGACGTTATGGGCTACTCCCCTTCGCTGCGCCCAGCCTAGCCGATCGTTCCTGCCCGGATCGCCGGGGTCCGGCGTGACGGCCGCCGAACCCCGGTCCCGAGCCGATCAGCTGCCGCCGACGGGCAGCGCTCATTCGGCGCGCGCGAGGGTCACCCCGAACAGGCCACCCGGATCGGTCCAGAACCGCTCGGTACGGAAACCACCGGCGGCCAACTCGCCCGAGATCCCCTCCGGGCGGAACTTCGCCGACACCTCCGTACGCAGGTCCTCACCGGCGGCGAAGTCGACGCCGAGGTCCAGCACCGTCACCCGCATGGACCGCTCCGCCCGCAGCCGCATCTCGATCCACTCCTGTTCCGGATTCCAGAGCGCGACATGGGCGAACCGCGCCGGATCGAAGTCGGCGCCGAGTTCCCGGTTGAGCACCCGCAACACGTTGCGGTTGAACTCCGCGGTCACCCCTGCCGCGTCGTCGTACGCCGGCACGATCACCGCCGGATCCTTGACCAGGTCGGTGCCGACCAACAGCCAGTCACCCGCCTCCAGCGCGGCCCGCATCCCGGCAACGAACTCCGACCGTTCCTCCGGCAGCAGGTTGCCGATGGTGCCACCGAGGAAAATGACCAGCCGCCGCCCGCCGGTCGGCAGGTGCTCCAGGTGGCGCGTGAAGTCCCCGACGATGCCGCGCACCCGCAGCCCCGGGTAGTCGGCGGCGAGGGCGGCGGTGGACCCGGCCAGCGCGCTGGCCGAGACGTCCAGCGGCACGAAGGTGCCGAGCCCTCCGCGCTCGGTGAAGGCGTCCAGCAGCAGGCGGGTCTTCTCCGAGGAACCGGACCCCAGCTCGATGAGGGTCTTCGCGCCGGTCAGCTCGGCGATCTCCGTCGCCTGCGCGGCCAGGACGGCCCGCTCGGCCCGGGTCGGGTAGTACTCGGGCAGTCGGGTGATCTCGTCGAAGAGTTCGCTGCCCCGGGAGTCGTAGAACCACTTCGGCGGCAGCCACTTCGCCGCGGCGGTCAACCCGATACGGACATCCCTTCGCAGGGTGCGGCTGATGTCCCGGTCGTCGAGGTGGATCTCGAGCGGCTCAGCGCCCATCTGCTGTTCCCTTCCGTCGTGTCTGCCAGGTGCCTACGGACCCGGCCCGTCTTCTCACCAGGCCGCCAGTGCCTGCTGGCGCAGATCGGTCGCCGTGGCCTGCACGAGCTGCCCGTCTGGCACCTCGCGCCAGCCCGGTCCGTCGTCGTGCGGTTCGGAGGCCAGCAGCACCGACGCGGGCGTGGCCCGCAGTGACAGGGCGTGCCCGGCCGCGCTGGCGACCACCGTGCGTCCGTCGGTGAGCAGCAGGTTGAGCCGGGAGCCGGGCGCCGCCGCAGCCACCGAGGTCACCGTCTCGGCGACCGCCCGGGCCGGCCCGACACCGGCACGCAACCGGGCCCGGACCAGTGCCCACAGCAGTGCCGAGTCGGTCGTCGCGTCGAGGGTGAGCAGGTCCCGTACGGGTAGCTCGGCGGCGAGCGGGACCATGGAGTCGGGCCAGCCCCGCACCACCCCGTTGTGACTGAACAGCCACCGCCCATCGGCGAAGGGCGCGGCGGCGTTGTCGACGATCGCCATGCCGACGGTGGCCGAGCGGACGGCGGCCAGCACCGCGCCGGAGGACGTGACCGCCGCCAATTCGGCGATGGTCGGGTCGCTCCAGATGGGCTGCGCCCGGCGGTACCGCACCGGCGTCTCGCCGTCCGGGTACCACCCGACGCCGAACCCGTCGGCGTTGATGGTCCCCCCGCCGCGCATGTCGCGTGGGGCCCAGGACTGGCGCAGCAGTGAGTGCGGCGGATCGAGCAGCAGCTCCCGCAGGGTCACCGGTGGCCCCAGATAGGCCAGGTGTCGACACATCAGGCGACCGGCTTCCCGGCCGTCACCGATGCGCCTCGTCGGGCCGGGCGTCCCGGGCGCAGCGGAAGCCGCTGAAGATCTGCCGCCGGATGGGATAGTCCCAGTTGCGGAACGTGCCGCGGCAGGCCGCCTGGTCGGTGCCGAAGGAGCCGCCCCGCAGCACCTGGTAGTCGTCGCCGAAGAAGACCTCGGAGTATTCCCGATAGGGAAAGGCGGCGAAGCCCGGATAGCCCCGGAAGGGGGTGGCGGTCCATTCCCACACGTCGCCGACGAGTTGGTGCACCCCGAACGGCGAGACCCCTGCCGGGTAGGCGCCCACCGGTGCCGGCGACAGGTGCCGCTGGCCCAGGTTGGCGTGCGCGGAGGTGGGGTCGTCGTCGCCCCACGGATAGCGCCGGGACCGGCCGGTCGCCGGATCCCACCGGGCCGCCTTCTCCCACTCCGCCTCGGTGGGCAGCCGCTTGCCCGCCCAGGTGGCGTACGCCTGCGCCTCGTGAAAGCAGACGTGCACCACGGGCTCGTCGTCGCGGACCCGATCCCACCGGCCGAACCGCCGGTAGGACCAGCCGTCGCCGTCCCGCCGCCAGTGCATCGGCGCGGCGAGCCCGGCCTGCCGGCGATGCCGCCAGCCCGCCTCGGTCCACCAGCGCGGGTCGTCGTATCCCCCGTCGGCGATGAACGCGCGGTACGCGCCGTTGGTCACCGGTGCGGCGTCGATGACGTACGCGGGCAGGTCCACCCGGTGGGCGGGGCGCTCGTTGTCCAGCGCCCAGGGGTCGGTGTCGGTACCCATCACGAACGGGCCGGCGGGCACCAGCACCTCGGCGGGCACCCGTACCGTCGGCTCCGGTGGCGGTGGCGCGTGCAGTGCCACGGGGCCGGAACGCAACTGGTGGGTGGCGAGCATCGTCTCGTCGTGCTGCTGCTCGTGCTGCACGATCATGCCGAAGGCGAAGCCGTCGGCGACCAACCGATCGCCGTCGAAGGTGACACGATCGAGCAGGTCGTACACCTTCTCCCGGACCGTGGCCACGTACGCCCGGGCCTCCGGCGGCGGCAGCAACGGCAACGAGGGGCGGTCCCGACGCGGCTGCTTGAACGCGTCGTACAGGTCGTCGATGTCGCACCGGACCGGCTCCCGCCCGCCGACGTCGCGCACCAGCCAGAGCTCCTCCTGGTTGCCCACGTGCGCCAGGTCCCACACCAGCGGGGACATCAACGGTGAGTGCTGACGCATCAGGTCGGCGTCGTCCACCGCCTCGGTCAGCCGGGCGGTGCGGGCGCGGGTACGGGCCAGTTCCGCCGCGATCCGGCCGCGCAGCCCCTCGGCGTCGCGGTCGATGCCGGTGTCGGTCACCGCTGACTCCCTTCTGCGGCGTCGCGCCGCCGTCGTAATCCGTGGTCGATATCCCGGTGCAGGCCGGGCGGCAGTTCCAGCCGCGGCAGCGCGGTCCGGGCCAGGTCGAACAGATGAGCGGCGGCCCGGGCCAGGGTGGCGTCCCGCAGCCCGTACCGCGCGGCGCGGTGCCAGCCGTCGGCGGCGGACGCGGTCACCGCCATCGCGGCGGCGATCGTGTCGGGGCCGCTGAGCAGTGCGCTGAGCACCGCCAACGGCAGGATCCAGCCCCGTCCCGGTTGGGCGTCGAGGTAACGGACCTCCAGGTAGCCGCGTGGCCGCACCGGCGGAAAGAGCGTGCTGACGTGGTATTCCAGGTCGTCGACGCGGGGCCGTCGGTGCAGCGCCCCGTCGAGCCAGTCGGCGAACGTGACGTCCGGCGGAGCTGTCCAGTCCGGACCGTCGCCACGGACGCAGAGCAGCGGCGCGGCCAGCACGTAGGCCGTCCAGGCGGCGACCGGATCCCGGTCGGTCAGGGCAGGCGTCCAGACCGGGGCGGTGCGGGCGGGATCGATGCGCCACCACGCGCCCATCCGGGCCGACGCCCAGCCGGTGTCACGGCCGGCGTGCCGAGTGGCGGTTGCGAAGGCGGCGAGCAGAGGCGGCCCGACCGCGTGTACCAGTTGCCAACGGGCCGGCAACTGCTCGGGCTGCCCGGCGTCGAGACAGATCTGCAGACCGGCCGTGCTGTACATCATCGTCCGCCCGTCGGGCCCGCGACGGTCGAAGACCTGGCGCATGGCGCGATAGCGGGGAGTGTCGATCACCGGCCGGGGATGTCGGTACGGGTCGATGCCGGCCCGGCCGAGAGTCAGGCCGGCGGCGTTCAGAAGTGTGGTGGCCTGCGCCACGTCGGACTGGGTGGCCTCGATCAGCGCGGCGACACCGGTTCGTGGCGGGGTGGAGATCTCCAGTTGGCCACCGGGCTCGACGGTGATCGCGCCGCCCTGGAGCAGGCGCCGGGCCGGGCTGGTCGGGTCCAGCGTGGTGGGTCCGTACGGCCCCAGTGCCGCGCGTAGCCGTGCGGCGTCGACGGAGCGCACCGGATCGACCGCGTCGTGGACCGTCCATTCCAGCTCGACCCCGGTGAGGGTAGGTGGACCGGTCTTGAAACAGATCCGGGCGAGGTGCCGGGCCGCGGCGGCACGGTCCCGCAGCACCGGGATCCGGTCCACCTCCGGTGACATCACCATGCGTGGCTTCCCTCCCCGATCGATCCACCGCCACGGTAGCCCACCCCGGTGACATCGAAACCTCGTGAACCTGAACCGCACGGTGTTAACGCACCGGCTCCGAACGCCGGACACACGTCGCCGTCCACGGCAGGTGACGAGGCGATTCGCCCGGGGTCGGAGTCGGCGATCCCGCCACCATCTGTGTATCAGGGGACAACCGTGCGCGCAGGGATTTAACGATTCGTTCGAATTCGGCCCGGGATCGGGGTGGTGCATCTTCGCGCGGACCGCCGGACCGAGGTGTGACTCAGCCGGCGGCGCTTCCGGTCGGCTCCGGGTCGGCCCGCAGGCCGTGGCAGTACTCCTCGACGTGTTCCACGCCGCCGGCCGCGACCACGAGTTCCTCGAAGGCCGGCGTACGCAGGGCCCGTTCCCGCTGCCGTGCCGTCTTGGCCAGATAGGCCCGGCACAGGCCCGGACGGTCGGTGGTGTTGTCCGAGTTGCCGGGGCCGATGTTCCCGCTGGCCCCGGGACCCGGTGTCACCGAGGCGCTCGGCGACTGCGCGGGCGGGGAGGCCGAGTCACCGGTCGGACTCTCGGTCGGGGCCGCGGTGGCCTCGCCGGTGGGAACGGCCTCCCCGGACGGGGTGGCCTCGGTGCTGGATGCCGGCGCGGCGGGGCTGGTGACAACCGGTGCCGAGGCCGGGCCGGAGCCGTCCAGACCGGCCGCCGCCAGGGCCACGCCCGCGGTGGCGGTGGCCGCCAGCCCGGCGACCCAGGCCACCATGCCGACCGTGAACCGGTGCCGTCGTCGCCGGGGGGTCGACACCGCCGCGCCGGGTTCGCGGGCGGTGCGGAACGCCGCGACTGCGGCCTCCTCGCCGGCCAGTTCCCGCTCCTGGACCGGACCGGCCGCGGCCCGCAACAGGTCGGCGAGCGGGCCATTCGGATCCAGCGCCGTCCGGGTGGGTCGGGCGTGCGAGGCGGCGTCCAGCAGCCGCTCGTGGTCACCGCGCCGCGAACGGCTCAGCATCACTCGGAGTCCACGCATGTCAGCCGTCCACCGGTTCGGTCTGCGGCGGCAGGCCGGCGCGTCGCCGTGCCCGGATGTCGGCCGCGGTCGGGACATCGTCGGGTGCGGTGCTGGCAGCTCGCTGGTCCAGCATAACGGCCAGCCGGCGCAGGCCACGGTGGGCGGCGGTACGCACCGCACCGGCCCGACGGCCGAGCACCCGCCCGGCGGTCTCGGCGTCGAGCCCGATCACGGCACGCAGCAGGACCGCCTCGGCCTCCCGGGGCGGCAGGCTGGCGATCATCGCGAGCGCGGCCTCGGTGCCGAGACTCTCGCCCGCCCGTTCGGCGGTGTCCGCATCCCCGGCCAACTCGCTGAGTTCCTGCACGGGCACCGGCAGGGCGGGGCGACGGCGCTGCCGGCGCAGGTGGTCCATCGCCCGGTTCCTGGCGATGGTGACGGCCCAGGCACGAAACTCACCGCCGGTGAAGGTGGGCAGGTCGCGGGCCACCTGCAACCAGGTCTCCGACGCGACGTCCTCGGCGTCCGCACCGACCAGGGCGGTCAGGTAGCGCAGCAGCCCGGGCTGCAGGTTGCGGTACAGGTGACGGAAGGCGTCCTCGTCACCGGCCCGAGCGGCCGCCACCAGCTGGTCCAGGTCACCGGTCACGGTCGCACCGCCGACCCGCCGGCCGCTTCCTGGCGGCACACCGAACGGCGGCACGCGTCGGCTCGGCCCACTCCGCGTTCCGCACCCCACCCCCGTCGAACTGAACGAACCGGGCTCGTACGGCCCGGTGGCGAATTCTCGCCGACAACGCCGAGGACCACAACCTGACCGTGCGCCGGTCCCGAGCGACGGGATCGGGACTGACGTTGCGAAACGCCGCCGCCGCCGGACAGGGCGTGACGGGTGCATCGCAGTGAGAATTGTCTACCGGCGCCACCGCGGTTCGCCGTAACGCGGCGCGGGCCCACGACGCTACGGACGGTCGTACCGGGCCGAAACCGACGGCGATGTGACACCCTGTGCCGCCAGGGTCACCGTGGGACATCCGTGGTCCGTGGTCGACGGCTGCGTCGACCGAGACACCGGCGCGACCGTCGGCACCGCCCGACCCGCCGACGCGCCGTCCGAGCCCGCTGTGGGTACGGTAATGCTGTGTTGGCTTCGGAGGTCGTACTCAGCGGCCGTTACCGCTTGGACGAACGTGTCGCCACCGGCGGCATGGGCGACGTCTGGCGGGCGACCGACCTGATCCTCGGACGGCAGGTCGCGGTCAAGGTGCTGCTGCCCTCGCTCGTCTCCGACCCCGACTTCATCGCCCGGTTCCGCGCCGAGGCGCGGATCATGGCGGCGCTGCGGCACCCGGGGATCGTGCAGGTCTACGACTGCGGTGAGGACGACCTGCCCGACGGCAGCCGGGCCGACTACCTGGTCATGGAGTTCGTCACCGGTCAGCCGCTGTCCAAGCGGATCGAGGCCGAGGGTCGCTTGGACGTGGGCCTGACCATGTCGGTGGTGGCACAGTCGGCCCAGGCGTTGCACGCCGCGCACGCCGGCGGGATCGTGCACCGCGACGTCAAACCGAGCAACCTGCTGATCCAGGAGGACGGCACGGTCGTCCTGGTCGACTTCGGCGTGGCCCGCTCGACGAACGTCACGAGCATCACCAGCACGAACGCCGTGCCGGGCACCGCTCTGTACATGGCACCCGAGCAGGCCGCCGGGCGACCGGTCTCCGGTGCGACGGACCTGTACGCGCTCGGCGCCGTCGCCTACTGCTGCCTGACCGGCAGTCCGCCGTTCACCGGCGACAACCCCCTCCAGGTTGCCGTGCGGCATCTCGACGACCCGCCACCGGAGCTGCCGCACGACATCCCGGAAGCGGTGCGGGTGCTGGTCGACCAAGCCCTGGCCAAGGACCCGGCGGACCGGTTCAGCAGCGCCGCGGCGATGGCGGAAGCGGCACGGGGGGCCGTCTCCGAGGGGGCCCTGCCGGCCACGGTGGTCCCGATGACCACACCGCTGCGCGACGCCGGGCCGGACACGCGCACCGGACTGCCGGTGATCGACGCACCGCCAGCGGGGCGTCGGCGACGCGGCAAGCTGGTGGGTGCGCTGACCGCCGTGCTGGTGGGGATGACGGCGCTCGGCGCGGTGCTCGGCGCCACCCAGGAGGCGGACACCCCGGCGGTCAAGCTGCCGACCACCGCACCGGCGGTGGAGTCCACCGACGAGGAAGCGGCACCACCGAGCACGCAGGAAAGCGCACCGGCGAAGGCGCCGTCGCTGCTCCCGGCCGGTTCGACGACCCGGCCGACCGAGTCCCCGTCCCCCGAGCCGTCCTCGCCGCAGCCCAGCGAGTCGAGCGAACCCGCGTCGCCTGAGCCGACCACGTCCAGCCCCGACGCCCCCGAGCCGACGGCTTCGTCCAGCGCCTCCACACCGCCGGTCTCACCCACATCGTCGCCGCCCAGCACCCCGCCCGTGGTAGACCCGCCGCCGGACACCGACGACGGCGGGGGCGGGGGCGGGGGCGACTGACCACACCCGCCACAATCTCCCCGGGATTCCCAAAACGGACGTACGGCACCAGACCGCGTTCTAGGCTCCTCACCAGCAGTTATCTCCTACGGTGCGGGAGTCCGGGTGAGCGTGGAGAAGTTGGTAGTCGTCGGCCAGGGTTACGTCGGTCTACCGCTGGCCATGCAGGCCGTCGAGGCCGGCCTGGACGTGGTCGGCCTCGACGTCGACGCCGACCGGATCAAGCGCCTCGCCTCTGGCGAGTCGTTCGTGGCGGACATTCCCGCCGACCGGCTCGGCCGCGCGCTGGCCACCGGTCGGTACCGCCCGAGCACCGAATACGCCGATGCCGAGGACTTCGACATCTGCGTCGTCACCGTGCCCACTCCGCTGCGCGACGGCACGCCCGACCTGAGCTGCGTGGAGCAGGCCGGTAGGGAAATCGGGCCGTACCTGCGGCCCGGCTGCACGGTGGTCCTGGAGTCCACCACCTACCCCGGTACCACCGAGGAGCTGCTCCGGCCGCTGCTGGAAGCGGCCAGCGGACTGCGCAGCCCCGGGGACTTCCACCTCGGGTACAGCCCCGAGCGGATCGACCCGGGCAACCCGACCTGGCGGCTGGCCAACACCCCGAAGGTGGTTTCCGGGGTGGACGCCGCCGCGCTGACCCGGATCGACTCGTTCTACCGGCGACTGGTGGAGCGGACGGTGCCGGTGGACTCGACCCGGGTCGCCGAGCTGACCAAACTCATCGAGAACACCTTCCGGCAGGTCAACATCGCCCTGGTCAACGAGCTGACGATGCTCTCGCATCAGTTGAACATCGACGTGTGGCAGGCGATCGAAGCGGCCGAGACCAAGCCGTTCGGATTCATGCCGTTCCGGCCCGGGCCGGGCGTCGGCGGGCACTGCCTGCCGATCGACCCCTGCTACCTCTCCTGGCAGGTCAAGCGCCGCCTCGGCCGGCAGTTCCGGTTCATCGAGCTGGCCAACGACGTCAACCACGAGATGCCCGAACACGTGGCGCAACGGGTGATGGCCGGGCTGAACCGCTCCGGGCGGGCGGTCAAGGACGCCCGGCTGCTACTGCTCGGGCTGGCGTACAAACGCAACACCGGGGACATGCGCGACTCGCCGGCCGTCGAGGTCGCCCGGCGGCTGCGGGAGCTCGGTGCCGAGGTGCGGGCGGTCGAGCCCTACGCCGAGGCGCACCACCTGCCCGCCGGGGTGCTGACGGTGAGCCTGACCGCGCGGGAGCTGCGCGAGGCCGACGGTGTCGTGGTGGTTACCGACCACGACGTGTTCGACTACGACCTCGTGGTCCGGCATGCCCGATACGTCTTCGACACCCGCAACCGCTGCACCGGCCCCACCGTGGAACGCCTCTGACCAGCGGTCCGCGAGCGTGGTCAGGACGGTAGAAGATCGCGCATCCGGGCGATCTCGACGGCCTGCTCGCTGGCCACGGAGGTGGCGAACTGCTCCACGGTCAGGTCGACCCCCACCTTCAGTACGTCGGTCGCCATCACCACGGCGCCCTCGTGGTGCTCGGTCATCATCCGCACGAAGAGACGGTCGAACTCGGTGCCTCGGGCGGCCGCGAGCCGGCGCATCGCCTCGGCCGACTGCATGCCGCGCATCGTGGCGTGGTCGTGCCCGTCGACACCGGCGGAGAGTCCCCGCGCGGTCAGCCAGGCCCGCAGCACACCAATCTCCGGGCCCTGGCTGGCCCGGATCCGGTCGGCGAGGGCCCGCACCTGCGCTTCGGCGGACCGGTCTGTGGCCAGATCCGCCATCTCCAGCGCCTGCTCGTGGTGCGGGATCATCATCCGGACGAACCAGGTGTCCAGCCCGTTGTAGCGCGGTGGCGCGTCGTCGCGTACCTCGTCGGCGGGGCGCTCGACGGCCTCCTCGCCAGGGCGACCCGGCACGATGACCGGCGGCACGGAGGCGTCCGCCGGGCCCGGCGCGGGGCTGGCGGTGGAGGGCGCGGTGGCGGCGGCCGGGGCCGGATCGTCCGACGTGGAGATATCAGCCCGCAACGCGAAGCCTCCGACGGCGAGCGCGACGACAATCGATGTGACGGCGGCAAGTAGCCGTCCACGCCGAGCGGTCATGCCACACCTCCTCCGGGTCGAGGTCGCTGCGATCGTAACCATTCACATTAGACGTCGATTGTTACTTCGATCACATCGATGATGGTCGTCTTCGCGTAGGGTACGGCCAACGTCACTACCCTCTCGAAGGGCGTCGCCGATGGTCGGATTGACCCTGCCACGGGGGCGGCAACTGCGCATCGTCAGTGTCGCCGCCACCGGGCTCCTCCTCGCCAGCGTCGCCGTTGCCTCACCCGGCAACGCGCAGACGGTCTCGTCAGCGGCAAACGAGCCCGCCGCGGCCGTCGAGGCACCGCTCGGTGTCGACGAGATCGCCAGCAGCCCCAACCTCAAACTGGTCGCCAACCTGCCGAAGCAGGCGCCGTTCGACACCACCGCTGCGCTCGGCACCGACATCGCCTTCCAGGGCAGGTACGCCTTCGTCGGCAACTACGACGGCTTCGTCATCTACGACGTCGCCAAGCCGAGCAAGCCGAAGATCGTCTCCCAGGTGCTCTGCCCGGGCGCGCAGAACGACGTCTCCGTCTACGGTGACCTGCTCTTCCTCTCGACGGACTCGTCCCGCAACGACGACTCGTGCAGCAGCACCTCCCAGTCCGCCACGAACAAGGAATCGTGGGAGGGCATCAAGATCTTCGACATCAAGCACAAGGCCAGTCCGCGGTACCTCAAGGCGGTCGAGACGGCCTGCGGCTCGCACACGCACACGCTGGTACCGGCGAAGGACAAGAAGTCGGTCTACCTGTACGTCTCCTCGTACAGCCCGAACGCCGCCTTCCCGGACTGCCAACCGCCGCACGACTCGATCAGCATCGTCAAGGTGCCGCTGAGGAAGCCGACCGACGCGGCCGTCGTCGCCACGCCGAACCTCTTCCCCGACGGTGGCTACGAGGGTCGTACCGGCGGCTCGGCGACCACCGGCTGCCACGACATCACCGCGTACCCGACGAAGGACCTCGCCGCCGGTGCCTGCATGGGTGACGGGGTGCTGCTGGACATCAGCAGGCGGGAGGCGCCACGGGTGCTGCACACCGTGCGGGACACGACCAACTTCGCGTTCTGGCACTCGGCCACGTTCAACAACCGTGGCACCAAGGTCGTCTTCACCGACGAGCTGGGCGGTGGCGGCGGCGCCACCTGCAACGAGACCGTGGGCCCGGAGCGCGGTGCCAACGCCATCTACGACATCACCGGTCGGGGTGGCGCGCGCGAGCTGGAGTTCCGCAGCTACTACAAGATCCCGCGGACCAACGGCGACACCGAGAACTGCGTGGCCCACAACGGCTCGCTCATCCCGGTGCTCGGCAAGGACATCATGGTCCAGGCCTGGTACCAGGGTGGCGTGTCGGTGTGGGACTTCACCGACTCCCGCAAGCCGAAGGAGATCGGCTACTGGGAGCGCGGCCCGCTGTCGGACAGCCAGCTCATCGTGGGCGGCTCCTGGTCGGCCTACTACTACAACGGGCACATCTACTCCTCCGACATCCAGAAGGGGCTCGACGTGCTCGAACTCAACGACTGGCGGACGTGGACGGCCAAGCTGGCCCACTTCCGCGAGCTGAACGTGCAGACCCAGCCCAGCTACCTCAGCTGGTAGGACCAGCGCACCGATCGGGCCCGGCCGCCCCCGTACGGAGGTGGCCGGGCCCGGTCGCGTCACAGCGGCACCGGTTGTCGAGTTTCCTCCCACCTGTCGCGGGTACCTCGTCCGTCACGCAGGAAGGGATGGAAGATGACGCGCAACGAGTACCACGTGGTGCCCGACGGCACCGGCTGGAAGGTCGAGCAGGGCAGCACCGTCGTCGGGACGTACGACACGAAGCAGCGGGCGGTCGAGGTCGGACGCGAGACGGCGCACGGCAACGAGCCCAGCCAGCTCGTCGTGCACACGGCCGACGGGAAGATCGAGACCGAGTACACCTACCAGGACGACCCGTACCCGCCCGCCGGCTGAGCGGGGCACACCGACGGCGGCCCGCCGACACCATCCACTCCGGGTGCGGTCGGCAGGCCGCCGTCCCGGCTCCGCTGGCACGCCGGTTCGTGCCCGCCGCCACCGGCAACGGCACCGGAACAATCTGCCGGCCTAACTGGACGGGACGCGGCGGTCCAGCCAGCCGATCCACCACCGGGCGGCCGCCCGCCGCGCCGGCCTCGACCGGACGCGACGGCGTCGCCGCGCACCCGGTCCACCCCGATCGGCGGACGAGCGACTGGCGGGCGGCCACTCGGTTCAGGCCCGACGCACCGGTAGCTGCAACTCGGTGACCCCCTTGTCGGCCTCCTCGGGCCAGTACTCCACGTAGAGCTCGCGAGCGTAGCCGTCCGGCCGCCAGTCGTTCTCCTCGATCCAGCGGGCCAACACCTGCATGCTGCGGTCGGCCGTGTCCATCGGGCCGTGGTGGATCGTCGTCGCCGCCGTGATCGCCGGCAGTTCCACCACGGCGACGCCACCGGCCGCCGTCCCGCTTTCGATCCCCACCCCGGCATGCACGACCACGCCATCGCCGTCGGGGACTTGGTCGTACCAGGCCACCGCCGGACCGGCCGGGTTCACCCCGGCTGCCTCCAGCCGGCGGAACAGCTCCGGGTAGAGCGGCGTCAGTACCGGACCGATGTCCACGGGCTCGTAGCTGCGGGCAACGGCACTCAGCTCCGCGACCCGGATCGGCGGCACCTGCTTGAGCACGACATCCTGGCTGGTCATTCGACCCTCCGTCTCGATCATGTGGAGTCTCGCCTCGACGCTTGACAGCCGCGCCGTGTCCGCCGCCAACTGGGCCGCCAACTGGGCCCGGCGCAGCCGCAGCATGCCCCGCAGCTCACCGAGGTCGATCGCCTCGTCGAGGATCGCCCGCACCTGGGCCAGGGTCAGCCCGAGGTCCTTCAGCGCGATCACCCGGTTGAGCCGACCCAGCTGGGCGGCGGTGTAGTAGCGGTAGCCGCTGTGCGGGTCGACGGCGGCCGGCGGCAGCAGCCCGAGGCTGTCGTAGTGCCGCAGCATCCGTACCGACACGCGGCCCAGGCCGGCGAAGTCTCCGATGGTCAACATGGCACCCTCCACGGTCGGCGCTGACACCGTGTCAGAGTCAAGCCGGCGCCGCCGGACGCCGGCAATGCCTCAGCCGGGCAGTGGGGCCTCGTCGCCGCGGTTGCGGCGTGGGTACACCAGCCGGCGCATGACCGGGGTGGCGTTCCACCTCGCCGCGCCGACCAGGTCGCGGGCGTGTTCGAGCATTCGTCGAAAGATCGCCGGGTCCGCCTCCGGGCCGATGCTGAGCATGAACCCGCACACGGGTCAGCTTCCCATCTCGGCTTCGTACGCCCGGCGCAGCCGCAGCGTCGCCGACGGCGCGAGGCAGACGTGCCACGCCTGACCCTCGTCCACCACGTTGATCTCGCCCGCCCGTTGCCGGTTCAGCAGCAGCGCGGCCAGGGTGTCCCGGGTTCCGAAGCGGCGGTGCCACTCCATCTCCACGTCCACCGCCCAGCCCAGGCAGTGGCCGCTGGGCACCATCGCGGCGTACCCGAGGCGCCGCAACCGGTACTGGTGTTCGGCGCTGCGGACCAGGCTGGTCACCCATAGCGGTGGGGTGCCCACCGGGGTGGCGGCGGCGAACTCACGACCGATCTCGTTGAGCAGGGCGATCACCTCACGGCGTGCCCGGCGGAACAGCAACCCGGCGGTACGCGGCGTGGCGTCGGGCAGCATCCGGCGGCGCAGCGCGCGTACGCCCCGGCCGACGACCGTGCGGGGCTGCTCGGTGTACTGGAACCGGAGCAGCCCTCGCCGCCGCAACCACTCCAGGTCGACCAGTTCGGCGCTGTGGTTGACCTCCGCGTCGGTGAGGAAGGTGGCGGCGTCACGCCACCACATCACGTCGATGCGGGACAGCAGGTAGATGCGCACCAGCGCGGCCAGGTCAGCGGCGGAACTGCGCTCGTTCGGCTGGTACCGGGCCATCTCCAGCAGCAGGGTCTCGCGGGCTCCGATCAGCCCCTGGGAGGTGGCGTCGAGCACCTGCATGATGGCCGGCTCCCGCAGCCGCTGGTCGATCAGCACCTGACGCGCCTTCGCGCTGCTCACCCCGGCGAGCGCGCTCACCTCGACCAGCAGTTCGGCCACGGCGTCGCGGTAGGCCGCCAGGTAGGGCGGGGCTGCGGCGAGCGGGCGCCCGGTACCCGGTGGGCGTCGGCGGGCCGGGGTCACGGGGAGACCTGGTCGGTGTCCCGGGCTTCGGCTGGGCACTCGCATGATCGGTCCTCTCTGCCGCCGCGACGGTCGCCTATGACAGAGAGTAATCACACCAATCCGGATGAGCATGAGCAATGCTCCTGTTTACCTCTAAGACGCGCTAATCGCGCGGAAGGCCGCGCGCCGCCAGGTAGCACCCAGACCGGGCACACCGCACGCGTCGCCACCGTTGCGAGGCGTCACCCGGCCCGGCTGGTCGGCCGGGTGGCGGGCAGGAGGGCAGCCATGGTGGCGTCGGTCGTCGGCGAGCCGGCGCCAGAACCGCCAGGCACCGTCGTCGACCGCTAGCGCAGCAGCGAGTCGAGCAACTCCTGCTGGTCGCCCTCGGCGACGCCGCGCACATGTTCGGGTGGTCGCCGCAGCGGACCGGGGAGCGTGATGAAAGGCTTGACCCATGAGTTCCACGCCCGTACCGCCCGACCCGTCCGCCGAGCCGCCCGCCTTCACGGAACTCGGCCTACGACCCGAACTGCTCGCCGCGCTCGCCGCGCTCGGGTACGAGGAGCCCACGCCGATCCAGCGGGAGGCGATCCCGCCGCTGCTGGCCGGGCGGGACCTGCTCGGGCAGGCGGCGACGGGCACCGGCAAGACGGCGGCGTTCGCCCTGCCGCTGTTGCAGCGGATGCCCGACGACCGGGCCGGCGACGACCCGCACGCGCTGGTACTGGTGCCGACCCGGGAACTCGCGGTGCAGGTCTCCGAGGCGTTTCACCGCTACGGCAAGGATCTCGGCGCGCGGGTGCTGCCGATCTACGGTGGGCAGCCGATCGGTCGGCAGCTGCGGGCGCTGGACGCCGGGGTCGACGTCGTGGTGGCCACCCCCGGCCGCGCCCTGGACCACATCGCCCGGGGCACGCTGCGGCTGGGCAACCTCGCCAGCGTGGTGCTGGACGAGGCTGACGAGATGCTCGACATGGGGTTCGCCGAGGACATCGAGTCGATCCTGGAACACGCCCCCGAGCAGCGACAGACGTTGCTCTTCTCCGCCACCATGCCGGCACGTATCGACGGGATGGCCCGAGCGCACCTGACCGACCCGGTGCGCATCCTGATCGCCCGCGAGCAACCGGTGGCCGGCGAGGCCCCCCGGGTACGGCAGAGCGCGTACCTGGTGGCGCGGGCGCACAAGCCGGCGGCGCTGGGGCGCGTGCTGGACGTCGAGTCACCCACCGCAGCAATCGTGTTCTGCCGCAGCCGGGAAGAGGTGGACCGACTCACCGAGACGATGAACGGTCGCGGTTACCGGGCCGAGGCGCTGCACGGTGGCATGAGCCAGGAACAGCGGGACCGGGTGATGGGGCGGCTGCGCGCCGGCACCGCGGACCTGCTGGTCGCCACCGACGTGGCGGCCCGTGGGCTCGACGTGGAGCAGCTCAGCCACGTGGTCAACTTCGACGTGCCGTCGGCGCCCGAGTCGTACGTGCACCGCATCGGTCGGGTGGGCCGAGCCGGCCGGGAGGGGGTGGCGATCACCCTGGCCGAGCCCCGGGAACACCGGATGCTCAAGACCATCGAGCGGGTCACCGGGCAACGGATCACGATCGACAAGATTCCCACGGTCGCCGACCTACGGACCCGTCGGCTGGAGCTGACCCAGGCCGCGCTGCGGGAAAGCCTGCTGGAGGACGACCTGGACCCGTTCCGGGTGATCGTCGAGACGCTCAGCGACGAGTTCGACCTGATGGAGGTGGCGCTCGCCGCCGTGAAGCTGGCCCACGAGGCGACGCTGCCCGGTTCCGACGAGGCCGAGGAGGAGATCCCGCAGGTCGCGGTCCGCCCGCCCCGGGAGGGCCGGTCGACGGGGTACGAGGGTCGGGGCGAGCGCCGACCGGCGCGCCCCCGCACCGCCGGCACCACCCAGGTCTTCATCGGAATGGGCCGGCGGGCCGGGGTGCGTCCACAGGATCTGGTGGGCGCGATCACCGGGGAGACCGGGGTCCGGGGCAGGGACATCGGCTCGATCGAGATCGCTGACCGCTTCTCCCTGGTCGAGGTGCCCCTCGCCGTCGCCGAGGAGGTCATCGCCGGGCTACGCGGCAGCACCATCAAGGGCCGCAAGGCCACCGTCCGCCGGGACCGCGAGGGACGCCCCGGCGAGCGTCGCTTCGACGGCGGCGACCGGCGCGACCGACATTAGGTTCGGTCGCCCTCCCGCGCCCGGGCGCCCTCGCCCGTTCCGCTCGTGCACCCGCCCCCGGCCGGGGGGCCGGGGGCGCGTGCACGGTCAGGCGGCGGTGACCCGCTGTCCGCCCAACGAGGCCGGGTCGATCTCGGCGGGGCGCAGCGCCAGCGCGAGCACGTCGGCGACGTCGGCCAGGGTGTGCACGGTCAACGCCTCGCGAACCTCGGTCGGCAGGTCGTCCAGATCCGGTTCGTTGCGGGCCGGAATGATCACCTCGGTCAGTCCGGCCCGGTGCGCCGCGAGGAGCTTCCGCTTCACGCCGCCGATGGGCAGCACCCGCCCGGAGAGGGTCACCTCGCCGGTCATCCCGAATTCGGGGCGTACCGGCCGGCCGCTGGCCAGCGACGCCAGGGCGGTGACCATCGTGATGCCGGCGCTGGGGCCGTCCTTGGGCACCGCGCCCGCCGGGACGTGCAGGTGGATCCGCCGCCCGGCGAGGGCGTTCGGGTCCAGGCCGAGACGCCGACCGTTGGCGCGCAGGTAGGACAGGGCGATGTGCGCAGACTCCTTCATCACGTCGCCGAGCTGGCCGGTGAGGGTCAGCCCCGGCTCGCCGTCCATGCTGGTCGCCTCGATGAACAACACGTCTCCCCCGGCGCCGGTGACCGCAAGCCCGGTGGCCACGCCCGGTGTCGCGGTGCGTTCCGCCGATTCCGGGGTGTGCTTCGGCCGGCCGAGGTAGCGGACCAGGTCGTCGGCGCCGACGCGGGCGGGGGTCGGGTCCCCGGCCAGGGTCACGGCCACCTTCCGCATGATCTTCGCCAGGGCACGCTCCAGCTGTCGTACACCGGCCTCGCGGGTGTACTCCCCGGCGATCCGCGCCAACGCCGCGGCGTCCACGTCGACCTCGTCGGCGGTCAGCCCGGCCCGCTCCCGCTGGCGCGGCAGCAGGTGGTCGCGGGCGATGGCCACCTTCTCGTCCTCGGTGTACCCGTCCAGCGTGACAAGCTCCATCCGGTCCAGCAGCGGCCCGGGAATGGCCTCCACCACGTTGGCGGTGGCCAGGAACAGCACATCGGACAGGTCGAGGTCGACCTCCAGGTAGTGGTCCCGGAAGGTGTGGTTCTGCGCCGGGTCGAGCACTTCCAGCAGGGCCGCGGCCGGATCGCCGGCGTATCCCACGGAGACCTTGTCCACCTCGTCGAGCAGCACCACCGGGTTCATCGAGCCCGCCTCGCGCAGCGCCCGGACGATCCGTCCGGGCAGCGCCCCCACGTAGGTACGGCGGTGTCCCCGGATCTCGGCCTCGTCGCGAATACCGCCGAGGGAGACCCGGACGAACGTCCGGCCGAGCGCCCGGGCGACCGACTCGCCGAGGCTGGTCTTGCCGACGCCGGGCGGGCCCGCGAGGGCCAGTACGGCACCGGAGCCGCGACCGCCGACCACCCCGAGATCACGTTCGGCGCGTCGGTTGCGCACCGCCAGATACTCCAGGATACGGTCCTTGACGTCGGCCAGGCCGGCGTGGTCGGCGTCGAGCACGGCCCGCGCCGCAGCCAGGTCCGTGTTGTCCTCGGTACGCGTGCTCCACGGCATCTCCAGCACCGTGTCGAGCCAGGTACGGATCCAGCCCGCCTCCGGGGAGGCGTCGCTGGCCCGCTCCAGCTTCCCGACCTCCCGCAGAGCCGCCTCGCGTACCTTCTCGGGCAGGTCGGCGGCCTCGACGCGAGCCCGGTAGTCGGCCGAGCCGTCCGGGGCGTCCTCGCCAAGCTCCTTGCGGATCGCGGCGAGCTGCTGGCGCAGCAGGAACTCCCGCTGCGACTTCTCCAGCCCCTCGCGGACGTCGGAGTTGATCTGCTCGGTGACCTCCTGCTCGGCCAGGTGGTCCTTGACCCAGCCGACGAGCAGTTCCAGCCGGGCCGTGACGTCCGCGGCGGCCAGCAGCTCGGTCTTCTGCCCCAGGCTCAGCCACGGCGCGTAGCCGGCCGAGTCGGCCAGCTCGCTGAGGTCGGTCATCCGCTCCACCGCGTCGATGACCTGCCACGCGCCGCGTTGCTGGAGGACGGAGGTGACCAGAGCGCGGTACTCGCGGGCCAGTTCCCGGGCTTTGCCGGCCGGGGCCGGATCATCGATTTCGGACGCCTCGACCCACAGCGCCGCGCCGGGACCGGGCACCCCGGAGCCGATGCGGGCGCGGGCGAGGCCGCGGATCACGGCGGCCGGTTCGCCGCTGGGCAGCCGACCGACCTTCTCGATGGTCGCGATCGCGCCGACTGAGCCGTACTCGCCGTCCAGGCGGGGCACGGCGAGCAGCTTGCGGTCGCCGGAGGCACGCGCCGCGTCGACCGCGGCCTGGGTGGTCGGGTCGAGGGTCACCGGAATGACCATGCCGGGCAGTAGTACGGCGTCGGTCAGTGGAAGTACCGGAAGAGTCGCCATCGAACACCTGCTATCGCATATGAGTTGAGCGTGTCTGGCTCAAGTCGCGCCGGACCTCGGTTGTTCCGCGATGTGATCCAGCACACGACTGGGGTCGGCCGAGGCTCACAGGGGTGGACCGCGCCCACGCCGAGCAGATCCGAAATCGGGGATTTCGATGTCACGCAAAACGCGAACCGCCGCAGGGCGCGCTTTTGTTGCGTAATTGGCGGACGATCAGTCAAACTTTGAGCACACCCCGTCAGACACAGGGAGTAATCGACGATGGCCAAACAAGTAATCACGGTGCTGACTGACGACCTCGATGGCGGAAAGGCCGACCGCACGGTCGAGTTCAGCCTGGATGGCGTGGCGTACACGATCGACGTTTCCGACGAGAACGCGGGTGTCCTGCGGAAGGCGTTGGATCCGTTTATCGATGCCGGCCGGCGACTGGGCCGTGGTGCCGCCGACACGGGCCGCAACCCACGTCGTGGCATCGGTTCGGCCACCCCCGGAATGAACCGCGAGCAGAACCGTGCCGTCCGCGAATGGGCGGTCCGGAACGGCTACAAGATTTCCGAACGTGGTCGCATCCCGGTCGAGGTGGTCGAGGCGTACAAGAACCGCTGAGCAGCGGAAATGTCGCTCTGGCGCGGTTAGGAATCGGGTCACGACAGGATTGCGCCGGCTTTCCTCCACGCAGCGGGGGGGGGGGGGGGGGGGGGGGGGGGGGGGGGGGGGGGCGGGGGGGGGGGGGGGGGGGGGGGGGGGGCGCGGGGGGGGGGGGGTGTGGTGGTCGCGG